>NZ_JBSFVR010000001.1:0-74763 GCF_053592415.1 Streptomyces sp. NPDC002690
CAGCGATGTCGGGCACTGCTGGACCGTCCGCGACTGGACATGGCTCCACCTCGTCCATGCCGAACTCGACGCGGGGCGTTTACTCCCGCCTGCAGCCGTGGCCACCGTGCGCCGAACCGCCCTGCTGGTCGACGACCCCGCATGGGCGGCGCTGGCCGCACGACTCACGGACCCACCGCTCAACGTGGGGGAGCGCTGGTCGGACGTGGCCCTGGCCGACCTCGCCGTCCTCGGCGCCCCGTGGTACGGGCTGGTGGCCCACGCCACGACGGCGCGGACCATCCGGCCGACGATCAAGTGGGAGCGGAAGGCCGACGAATGGCTGGTGGCCCTCGGCGAGGCGCGGGTGCGGGAGCAGATCCTGTCCTGGCTGTCACTCGTGGGCCCGCGGGGCCCCCTCCTGTCCGCCCCGGCCACCGTCGACGGGTGGGCTGCGGTCGACGGGCGGCCGGACCCCTACAACGGGACCGTCCTGCGTGGGCTGGTTCTCCTGCTCTCCCGGACGGAGCCCGACGAGAGGACCGTGACGGCCCTGGGCACTCTGGTCGACATCTGTCTCCAGGATGTGCCCGAGCACGGCCCTCGGGACCCGAAGCTGGCCAACGCGGGCGTGAGCGCCCTCGTACGCCTCAGCCTCAGGGATCCTGCCGCCATGGCGGAGCTGGGCCGACTCGAGTCGCGGACACCCCGTGGCAACACACGCCGCCTGATCCTCAGCCGACTGGGCCGTGTCTGACAACGCCCGCCCGACGGGAATTATCACACACGGCCCAGGTGCGTCACACGTCCGGAACCTGAGGTGAACCGGGGCGGGGAGGTCGGTCGGACCGCCCCGCCGCCGTAGGCCCCGACCTCGACCTGTGCGGGACGCCGGGGGGCGGCGGAGCGCACGGCCCCCGACGGAGCGGAAGCAGGTGTCGTGTCCCGCGAACCCGGTCTCGCAGGGCGCGGAGACGGCCGGAACGCCGGCCTCGGCCCGTCCGCCGCTCCCGTGGGGCGGTCCGCCACCGGACGCACACGGACGCCGGATCGGGGATCGCCACACACGGGAACGAAGGTGCGTCGTCAGTCCGTCTTGCCGGACGACACGAGGGTGTACATGACCGAACGCTGCTGCTTGTGACGCTGGATGCGACCCTTGGCGACCAGGGCCTCCAGGGTGTTCCGCACCACCTGAGGTGTCGGATCGCGGTCCGGGTGCTTCTCCATGAGCTCGTCCCGCAATTCCTTCGCCAGACGAGGCTCCTCGGTCCGGCCGAGCAGTTCCATCAGCAGATCCCCGAGAAGCGGGCGCGACTTCCCCTTCGCACCGGCCCTCGCCGTAGTGCCTGCCGAGGTGTTCCCCGTCGGTGCCGTGCGTCGTGAGACACCGGAACGCGTCGTCTTCCCGACGGGCGGCTCGTCCTGCAACTGCTCCGGCAGACGCGTGGCGTCAGCGAAACCCTCGTATCGCTCGGCGAGGCTCAGGATGTCTGCCAGGAGGGCTTCCTCCTGCTTCAACACCGTGATTCTTTCCGCCAGCTCCTGCTGGCGTCGGCGGTTTTGCTCCAGGTCCGATGCGGCTTGTTCTACGTACCGCGACCGGAGCGTGGCGGCTGACTGGCTGGTCACAACCGTTCACTCCCTCGTTATGGATGATGTTGCGCATGGTACCCACGCGTAGGGTCCCCTGCTGATAACTGTGGACGCCGGACCGTTGTCCGGCATGTTCCCTCTTCAAGATAAGCGTCGAAGTGCTCAGGTGTCCGGACACATACGGGCTCTCTGGGAGCCGTCATGGTCCTACCGTCGGTCGCAGAGTATTCCTTCGACGCTGAAGTGCCCCGAAAATGTGTCGGCGAATCGTCCTCGAACCCTTTTTGCGGGTCTGCGTGGCCGGACGAGACCGTGGTGGCTCGGATTCACGAGCGGTCGTGGGTATGTGCGCGGGCAGCTCGGACCGCATCCCGTACGGGCCCGTGATGGGCGGGTCCGTGTCCGGGCAGCATGATCTCTGCGTCCACGCTCTCGATCACGGCCAGGGAGTCCAGGGCCCGGTCGCGGTCGGTGTGGAACATGCCGGGCAGCAGCTGCGGCCCGTTGATCCGCGATGTCGGATGCGCGGTCACCAGGGCGTCGCCGGTGATCAGGACGCCACTGCCGGGCAGGTGATAGGCGCAGTGGCCTCTCGTGTGTCCCGGCGTGTGCAGAGGGACGGGTCCGCCGGGTAGGTCCAGCGCACCTGTCGTCGCGAAAGCCCGAGGCTCGGCGACCGGGACCTTGCTGGTCCCGCCGGCGCTCAGGGCGTGCAGGGCCCACGGGAGCACGCCGGGCTGCCAGGCCCGCACGAGGATCTGACCGATCGACACCTGGTCGAGGAAGTCGCGGCGTGCGTGCGGCACCTCGTCCGGATGCATGAGCACGGGCACGTCATACGTGGTACGGAGGTGCTCCGCCGCCCCGATGTGATCGTTGTGCGCGTGCGTGACGAGGACGGCGGCCACCGAACGAGCGGTCAGTCCGACCGCCTCCAGCGAGGCCAGCACGGCGTCGCGGTCGCCGGGATATCCCGTGTCGACCAGCGTGCAACTGTCGCCGTCCTTGATGATCACCCAGTTGGTGTTGCTGCCGGTCACCGCGTAGACGCCACTGCCGACACCGACGATGTCGTCGTGGTGCAGAACCTTCGGCACGGACGTTCCCCATCCTCTTCGCCCTGGCGGAACCCGTGCGGATTCCTCAGGCACACCTCACATGCGCGAACACGCGGAACCATAATGACACGTGTGATCAGGAATGCCATATGCATGTATGCCAAACGTGTTTCTTCGTGCTGTGACGCTCTCACCCCGGGTACGGCGCACAAGAGCCCGTCGCACCCAGGCACGAGCCACTGAGCGTGCCGCACAGCGCAGCCCTCAGCGCCAGGACGGCCTCACGGAGCTCCTCCTGAAAGGGGGTGCGGGAGCAGACGGACCGCGTCCCGGAGCGGCTGCCTCCCCACAACGGCTCCCGGGAGCCGGAGCTCGTCACGCTCGGGAGCCCTCCGGGGGCCTCCGGCGCGGACAGGCCCCGTGCGTCCGCGGTGACTTCGGTGCCGGGTTCGCCGGGGGACGGGGCGGGCACGGGAGCAAGCGCCACGGCCCCCGCCTCCCTGAGCCATCGGCGCCGGCACACGGTCGGCGTCTCCAGGTTCGCGTCGGACGCTTCCGCTCCGTCCCGGTGCGTCCGCCCGAACGACAGCGACGACCGGACGGACCCGGCGGACGTCAGAACGGCGATGGCCCTGGCCGCGGCCTCGGAGCGCGCGGTGGTCAGCGCTTCCCTCACGCTCTCACCGAGCTGATGCATGGTCAGCTCGCGGACCCCCTCGTGGGTGAAGCGGACTTCCGCCGTACGCCCGTCGGCGCCCACCGTGACCTCCACCACCCCGTTTCTGGAGGACGCCGTCACCGAAAGCGCCCTCATCTGCTCCCACGCCCTGCTCAGAGCCCCGTACCGCTCGGTGAAGTCGGCGAGGACCTGTTCCAGGCGTCTGGCGGGCGGTGTGTCCATGGTCATCCTCTGCCGGTGAAACCCCCTGCGGGCGGCATGCCGACCCGCGTCCTTCTCCGGTCCTCCCGGTGCGAGGACGGCGGTGCTGGAGGGCTCTGGCCGAGATACCTTCCGACACATGAGTGACACGAGGCACCCGCACATTTGGTTCAGATGCCTGAGAAATATGCAGTCACTCTTCCTCGTGGAAGCCCGAGATGGTCGACACGTGTCACCTGGATCGCGACGCTCACGGGTCTTCTTCCGTTCGGTCGTGGCCCGGTTTACACACATACCTCTTGATGTTCGCCCTGGAGGCGACGGTCAACGCGGCTCGACGGGCGTGACATATACCTCATGCGTGAACGTTTGGTGAGGGGGCTGCCGGGCCGGGAAGTAGGCATGTCCCTAGCCAAACCACCTGATGGGAGGGGGTGTTGCCGATGGTGCTGGTCCATTTTCCCGAGCAAAGGTGTTCGCAGGGACGGGGGGTGACACCCTGGCGACACAAATGCGGCAGTTTTCCGGCACCAACACATGCCTAGAGTGCACACGCGGGGGTTACATCCGGCCCTCGGTTGCCGCACGACAGAGAACCAGGATGGTTCAGAACACTATGGTTACGCCCCTCGCGACCACCTCCCGGTCGGACCTGCTCGGTGCGATCATGAGGGAACACCGGGACGGCCTCGTCTCGTACGCCGAGAAGATGCTGGGTGACCACGGACTTGCCGAGGACATCGTCCAGGAGACCACCATCAGGGCCTGGCGGAACATCGACCGTCTGCTCGGCATGGACGGCTCCGTCCGGGGCTGGCTCTTCACCGTGACACGGCATCTGGTGATCGACTGGGTACGCAAGCCGCACGCCCGCAGAGAGGTCGTCGGCGTCGCTTACAACGACCCCGCGTCGCGGACCGACAGCACCGAGCGGGTGCACGACACACTGGTGGCCAAGCCGCTGCTGCGTCGCCTGTCTCCCGAGCACCGCGCCGTACTTGTGCACATATATCTGTGCGACCGCAGTATCCAGGAGACCGCCGGAATCCTCGGGGTGCCGACCGGCACGGTCAAGAGTCGTCAGCACAACGCGCTGCGCAAGCTTCGCAGCGCGGTGCGTCCCGAGGCGGCCTGAGCCGATCTTTTCAGGGCCGCGGACCTGTTGTCGGCGCGCATCCACCGACAGTGCGCGGGCACGATGACGATCACTGATCGTCTGCGGGGTTCCCGGAGGGTTCGAGGCAGGTCTCCAGCGCCGAGGTCAGATGCCGGCGGAAGGTCTCGCCCAGGGGGTGGTCGTCGGCGCGGCGGACGAGTTCCGGCAGGAGATACCGCTCGGCGATGATCCACTCGGCGGCGAGCGACCGCCCGTCGAACGGCTGGGGCCGCACACCCGGCCTCGGCGGTGGCAGGCTCATGGAGCCGCGGTGCGGCGCCAGCACGGCCGTGGCCGCGTCGACGCTGTACAGATAGTGCTCGAACATCCTCGTCAGTGCCTCGGAGCGGGCAGTCGCCGGATCGAGCACCGCGCCGAGTTCCCTCGCGTAGGTACGCAGAAGATCGTGACAGGTGTAGCGCCCGGCCGCCAGTTCGACCAGCAGGTGGTGATCCATCAGCTCTGCCAGATACTGCCGGGTCCGACGCGGATCGGCGCCTGCGAGGCTGGCCGCGGCGGAGAGGGTGAGATCCCGCGAGGGGTGCAGGCCCAGCAACCGGAACAGCCGCGCCGCGCCGCTGCTGAGTGCGCCGTAGGAGCGGTGGAACGAACTGCGGACGTTGACGCGGACATCACCGCTGGACAACGCGTCGAGGCACTCCTCGGCGTCCTCGAGGCGTGCCGCATGTGCCCCGAGCGTGAACTGCGGCTGCACCAGTGCCCGGGCGCTGACGACGGCCAGGGCGAGCGGCAGCCCGCCGCACAGCTCCACGATCTCGCGGGCGGCGTCGGCCTCGGCCAGCGTCCGGTCGGTGCCCAGGCGCGCGTCGAGCAGTTCGAGACCCTCCTGGTGAGGCATGGGATGCAGGGTGATGATTCGGGCGTTGTCGGTGACGGCGAGGCCCTCCAGACGTCTCCGGCTCGTGATGACCGCCAGGCTGCCCGGGGTCGCGGGCAACAGGGGGCGTACCTGCTCGCAGTCCTCCGCGTCGTCAAGAACGAGCAGCAGACGCCGCCCGCGCAGGGCGCTGCGGTAGGCGGCGCCGAGTGCGGCGGCGCCGCGAACGGACCCGCTGCTGCCCACGCCCAGCGCGTCGAGCACCTGAGTGAGGGCCGTGGTCGGGTCGAGCGGGGCCAGCGAGGTGTGGTGCCCCTGGAGATCGATGTAGATCTGTCCGTCGGGGAAGTGGTCGGCGACCAGGTGTCCCCAGTGCACGGCCAGGGTGGTCTTGCCGACTCCGGCCATTCCGCAGAGGGCCGCGGCCGTGGCGGGTGACCGGCTCTCCCGCTCCAGAGGGAGCAGCCGCAGGAACTGGCCCACCTCCTCGTGGCGACCGGTGAAGGTGCCGCAGTCCGCGGGGAGTTGGGACGGCTTCCCCGCCTCCTCCCGGGTGGTCGGGGCCATGGGGTCGGATTTCCGCAGGACCCGGCGTTGCAGCAGATGCTGCTGCGTGGCGCGCAGTTCGGGGCCGGGCTCGACACCGAGTTCCTCGGCGAGCGCGCGGCGAACGGTCTCGAACTGCTGAATGGCCGCGGCCTGTCTGCCGGTGAGGGACAGCGCGGCGATCATTCGGGAGTGCAGCGCTTCGTCGAAGGGATGACTCTCCACGGCCTGTCGCAGCATCGTCAGGATCTCCTCCGTCAGCGTGGGTGCCGAGGAAAGGACGGCGTCGGAGGCCTCCTTCACCGTCGAGACGAACTCGTGGCCGACGGAGGTGAAGACCGGGTGCCGCGCCACCGAGGTGCCGGCTGCGACGACGGGGCCGCGCCACAGACGAAGTGCTTCGACGAAGTCCTGAGCGGCCTGAGCGGGATCGCCGCCCTTGACGGCCAGGTGTGCTCGGGCACGCAGGTCTCGGAAACGCAGGAGGTCCGACGTCGCTGCGTCGACGAGCAGACGGTAGCCGTCGGCCGCGCGTACGAGATGTGCGGCGTGGGTCCGGCTGCGCAGTTCGGGTTCGAGCGTTCTGCGCAACGCGCCGATGTGCCGGTGCACCACGTTGACGGCACTGGTCGGTGGCTCGTCGTCCCAGAGGATGTCGATCGCCTCGTCCAGGGTGAGCGGTCCGGGGGCACGGAGTAACAGCAGAGCGAGGAGGGCCAACCGTTTCGGGGGCCCCAGGTCGATCTCGTCGCTGCCGCGTGTCGCCCGCACGGTGCCGAGGACCGAGTAGCGCACTGTCGCGTCCATCTCGCGGCTCGCCTCGCCCATTCTCGTATGCGTATGCGTATGTCGTCGTCCGCCCGATGTGCTGCCGCCGCGTTGTCGGAGGGAGGCAGTCCGCTGCCGCAGGGCTTTTTGCCGGACGGCGAAGTGTAGCCATGCCCCGAGACATGTTTTCGCTGCGAAGGCCATCGGCTCGTGTGACCTGGTGCCAGGATTCCGACGGGTCGGATTCGTCGAAGGAGGCACGGCCGGTTGTGTGCAGATTGCCCCTTGTCCTCATGGCTTCGAGGGAAACGCCGGGAGGTGCCCGGGTAGGTCGACCGCGAACGAACCGACCGGTGCCGATGATTCCATTGATTGCGTCACCTGTCAAAGCGGTTACTTTGGCATGAAAGCATGTCCCGCATGAGGGATCATCAAGCGGTGACACTTCACCGAGGAGCGCTACATGTGTATGGGAAGTTAGGTAATGGGTCTGACGGCGCCTGAAGGACTGTGTGAGACATATGACCTCCACTGCGGATTGATATGTTCCGCGGCCGTCCACTCCGCCGGCCTCCTCGGCGGGTTCCCGTCGCGACCGTCCCGCCGGTGGGAGGAGGATCCCCGTGTACGTCCTGATCCCCGATGATCCCGTGTTCTTCGCGAAGTTCCAGAGCCTCGAGGAACCGCTGCTGCGCCATCTCCACCGGCTCCACGGTGCGGCCCGGGAGTCCCACGACGAGCACGTCGTCGCGGACGCCTACGACAGTTGGGTACAGGTGCTGCTGAAGCTGCCGCTGTGGTCGCGATGGCACACCGATACGCCCACCGGTCATCTTCCGAACGAGCAGCCGCGGTACGTGCTGCACGGTGCGCACGGCGGGCAGCTCGCGAGTCTGTACCCCATCGAGGTGAGCGCGGTCGATCTCGGGCATCTGACGGCCTGCCTGGACCTGTTCGTTCTGGGCGTCAGGAACCGGGGTGGATCCTGGCACCCCCCGGGCGCCGTCGGCCCGCGGAGGGCCACAGGGATTCCGGCGGAGGAGGAACACCTCACCGACGTCTTCCGGCGAGTGATGGAGGTCCTGCTGCTGCCTCCTCCGCAAACGCTTCTCGACACCTTGCGACAGGGCGAGCCCTCGGGACCGGTGGTCTCCGTGAACCTGCGGTCCGAGGAGGAGGCCGAGTACCGGAGCTTCTGCGAGGAGATCGTGACCATCCTCAGTTCGGGCGACACCTTCGCCTACCGCAGTCACCGGGCTCTGTACTACTGACTCTGAACCTTTCGCCTCCGCGCCGCGTTCTTGAGATGGAGGTTGCGTCGCTGACGGACGGATGATGACGCGGGGCGGAGGCGCCACATCGGGCCACACCCCTGTGGGCCGATTCCGTTCGTGTGCGGGCGTCCGGTTCCTGCGGGCCGACGCGACGCACCTCGCGTGAACCACCACGCTCCGCGGGTGCGTTCACTCCTGACCGGCCCCCGGGGAGACGGACCCTCGCAGGGTGGCCGAAAAAGGGGCCGGGTCCACCTGCCGGTGCCCGTCCCCCGTACGGCCCGCCTCCCGCTGTCCCTGTGGTGGAGGCGGGCCGTACGCGTCCACTCAGGAGGTCGGGCGAGCCGGGACGGGGCCCACGGGGGGCCGGGGCGTTCCTCAGCGTGCGGGTACGGCGGCCGCGGTCTTCTTGCGGGCCCGGTACGCGGCGGCCTTGTTCTTGTTCCCGCAGGACTCCATGCCGCACCACTGGCGCCGCATGCCCCGGGAGCGGTCGATGTAGACGCGCGTGCACTCAGGGTTGCCGCACTCCTTCATCAGGGGTACGTCCGGGCCGCTGAGCAGTTCGACGGCCTGGCGGGCGACGGTCGCCAGGGCCTGCTCGGGGGTCGCTTCGGTGAGCCGTCCGGCCAGGGTGAGCTGCGGAGTCGCCGGCATCCTGCGCGCGGCGGCGTTGACCGCGTCGAGCGCCTCCGCGTCGAAGTCCTGGCCGAGCCTGCGGTCGGTGACGAGCCGGTAGACGGCTTCACGGACGGCGATCGCGCCCCGGACGTCGTCTTCCCCGCCGGGCGTCACCGTGTCCACGAGGCCGGACTCCTGGTACCAGACGTTCAGACGTTCCGGCGTCACGAACATTTCGAATCGGGTGGAGCGCCGGGCACGGAGGGTGGCCGCGAAGTCCAGAGCCGGGTGCCCGCATACGAAGACATGGTTAAGATTCACATCACCATTTTGACAGGTGACTCCCGGCGGAGCAAGGATCGTCACCGCCCCGGACGGTGCCGTCGTCCTTCGGTGCGACGACGGTGCGACGACGGCGCGACGACCAGGGTACGGTTCCACCCGCGTTTGTCCAGGCCAGGGGCAGGTTTGGGCACGGCTGGGGCCTGGCCGCGCGGGGTGGCTGCGGGGTGGCTCCGATCAGACGGGCTCTCCTCCCGCCCGCCCGGCGCGGGACGGTTCTAGCCGGAACGCGCGGCCCTTCCACCGCCGGCGGAGCCATCGGTCGTGGCTCGCCACCACGATCGCGCCGGGCCCGGGGCCCAGAGCGTCCTCCAGTTCGTCGCAGAGCCGGGGAGAGAGGTGGTTGGTGGGCTCGTCGAGCAGCAGCAGTTGCGGCGGGCGCGCCACCAGCAGGGCCAGGGCGAACCGACGGCGCTGTCCCACGGAGAGCCGGCCGACCGGTTTGTCGAGATCCGCCTCGTGCAGCAGACCGAGAGAGCCCAGCGGCACCCGCTCGGCCCTCACCGCGCCCACCGACAGTTCGTACAAGTCCCGGACCGTGCGCCCGGGCCGCTCGAACACGGTGTCCTGGGCGAGCAGTCCCACCGTCAGCCCCCGCCGTCGGCCCACATCGCCCTCGGCCGCGAGGTGTCCGGCGAGCACGGAGAGCAGGGTCGACTTGCCCGCACCGTTGCCCCCGGTCACCAGCAGCCGGTCGCCCACCGGTACCTCCAGGTCGTCCACCACGAGCCGCCCCGGCACCCGCACGCCGCTCAGCGACACCAGCGGCTCGTCGGCTTCCTGGGGGCGCGCGGCCAGTTCCCCCACGGCGAAGCGGAGCGGACGCGGCGGTTCGGCGACCTGGACGCGCTCCAGCTCCGCCAGCCGCCGGGTGGCATTGCGCACCCGGCGCGAGATCTGGTTCTGCACCCGGCCCGCGCGGTGGCCGTACCCCATCTTCTCGTGGTCGGTGCGGCCCCGGTCCGGCGCGACCCGGTGTGCTTCCACGCCGGCGGACAGCCGCAGCTGCGCCAGTTCCTCCCGTTCCTCCGCGTACCGCCGTTCCCAGCGGGCGCGCTCGGCGCGTTGTTCGGACGCATAGGCGCTGTAGGTGCCGCCGTAGCGGACCGGGCCGTCCACCGCGGGGTCGAGGTCGACCAGATCCGTGCACACCGCGTCGAGGAAGGCCCGATCGTGGCTTGCCATCACCACGGTTCCGGGCAGCCCGCGCACCTGCTCCTCCAGGAAGGCGGCCGCCTCGTCGTCGAGGTGGTTGGTCGGCTCGTCGAGGAGCAGTGCGGGCGGGCGCCGTACGAGCAGCGCGGCCAGCGCGAGTCGGCCGCGCTGGCCGCCGGAGAGGGAGCCGAGCGTGCGCCCGGCCCCGAAGCCCCCGAGGCCCAGGCCCTCCAGTACGAGCGCGGCGCGGCGGTCGGCGTCCCACGACTCGCGGTCCTGGGCCTGCTCCAGCAGTCCGCCGTAGGCGTCCGCCACCTCCTGGTGGCAGGGATCGTCCTCCGGGACACGGGCGAGCTCCGCTCCCAGCCGGTCGAGTTCCGCCAAGTCCTCACGGGCCTCCCGGAGAGCCTCGTCCAGCACCTCGCCGAGTGTGGCGCCGGCCTCGTACGGCATCTCCTGGTGCAGGAAGCCGATGCCTTCGGGGCGGACGACGCTTCCCGAGTCGGGCTCGTCCACGCCGGCCAGGAGCCGCAGCAGGGTGGACTTGCCGACGCCGTTCTCCCCGATCAGGCCGATGCGGTGGCCGGGGGAGGCGGTCAGGGAGAAGCCGTCGAGAACCCGCCGGCCACCGAGGGAGCGGACGAGGTCGTGGGCGAGCAGAGCGGACTGGTGCACGGGTTCCGTCCCGGGAATCGGTGGTCGGCCCGCCGGGCGTACGGCCTCGGACGCGGGCCGCGGCACGGGCCCGGGGCTCACATCGAGGGGCCTCCGGTCTCCTTGAGCGTTCCGTCGACCAGCCCCAGCCAGCGGTTCACCCCGATCTCGGCGAGGAACCGCTCGTCGTGGCTGATCACCATGAACGCGCCCTGGTAGGAGTTGAGCGCGCCTTCGAGCTGGCCCACGCTGACCAGGTCGAGGTTGTTGGTCGGCTCGTCGAGCAGCAGCAGCTGGGGTGCCGGCTCCGCGCACAGCACGCACGCCAGGGTGGCGCGCAGACGTTCACCGCCGGAGAGCACCCCGACCGGAAGATGTGCCCGCGCGCCACGGAACAGGAAGCGGGCGAGCAGGTTCATCCGCTCCGCCTCCGGCCGCTCCGGGGCGAAGGCGGTGAAGTTCTCCGCCACGGTGCGGTCCAGGTCCAGCAGGTCCAGGCGCTGAGAAAGGTAGGCGATACGCCCGTCGTTGCGCTTGATCTCCCCGGCGTCCGCGACGAGATCGCCGGTGACCAGACGCATCAGGGTGGTCTTGCCGGCACCGTTGGGACCGGTCAGCGCGATGCGTTCGGGGCCCCGGACGCTCAGGTCGACACCGCCCGGGGCGAACACGTCCCGCTCGCCGAGCCGTACCTGCATCCCTTCGCCGAGGAAGAGGTTGCGCCCGGCGGGCACCTGGGTGTCGGGCAGTTCCAGGGTGAGGCGCTGCTCGTCGCGCAGCGCCCGGCCCGCCTCGTCGAGGCGGGCCTTGGCCTCGCTGACCCGGGAGGCGTGCATCTGGCCGGCCCGGCCCGCGGATTCCTGCGCGCCCCGCTTCATGTTGCCGGCGAAGATGCGCGGCAGTCCGGCGTTCTTGAGGTTCTTGGCGGCGTTGCTCGCCCGGCGCTCGGCGCGCTCGCGCGCCTGCTGCAGTTCCCGCTTCTCCCGCTTCAGCTCCTGCTCGGCGTTGCGGATGTTCTTCTCGGCGACCTCCTGCTCGGCGCGCACAGCTTCCTCGTACTCGGTGAAGTTTCCTCCGTACAGGCGCAGTTCGTCGCTGCCGAGTTCGGCGATGCGCTCCATGCGATCGAGCAGCGCGCGGTCGTGGCTGACGAGCAGCAGAGCGCCGTTGAAGTCCGTGAGCACGTCGTAGAGCTTGTGCCGGGCCGCCGAGTCGAGGTTGTTGGTGGGCTCGTCGAGAAGCAGGACGTCGGGCCGCTTGAGCAGTTGCGCGGCAAGGCCGAGGGAGATGACCTGGCCGCCGCTGAGCGTGCTCAGCACGCGGTCCAGGGTGAGATCGGACAGGCCCAGGCGGTCGAGCTGGGCGCGGGTGCGTTCCTCCACGTCCCAGTCGTCGCCGATGGTATTGAAGTGTTTCTCGCTCACGTCCCCGGACTCGACGGCGTCCAAGGCACGGATCACCTCGGCGACACCGAGCACCTCACCGACGGTGAGATCGCCGGTCAGGGGAAGGCTCTGCGGGAGGTAGCCCAGCGTGCCGTTGACCGACACCGAACCGGTGGCGGGGCGCAGTTCGCCCGCGATCAGCTTGAGCAGGGTGCTCTTGCCGGAGCCGTTGGGAGCGACCAGACCGGTGCGGCCGGGGTTCACGGTGAAGGACAGGTCGTGGAAGACCGGGGTGTCGTCGGGCCAGATGAAGGAGATGTTTGAGCAGACGATGGCGGCGTCGGACATGGACGACCTCGGAGGGTACGGAGGGCGGAGAGTCCCGCCCTGGGGCAGACAGGGAAGCGGGTACGACGAGACGGACCACCTCGGCAGCGCTCCTGTGCGCCGGCCTGTGGTCGTCAGCTCCGGGTCTCACCCCGAGATGTCGTCGTCACCCACCACGTCTGCGGCTCCTCGTTTCACGGTCCGTGTCCTTCGTAGCGTAGCAGCCGACTCGTTCCACGCGGGGGCGGCGGAAATAGGTTGGCGATCGATCATTCATACGTGTGTCTCCTGAGTGGTGTTGTTGACAGACCGGGAACCCCATGTCACCATCGTCACCTGTTGAATAGGTGACGATGGTGTAGTGGCTTCCGGTAGCGGTCACACGTGTCCGGTCATCCAGGACCCGCACCGCCCCGGGCGGCCGCACGCCGCCGGATCGTCGCCACGCGAAGGAGCGCAGCGACCATGGCAGGAAAGCCGAATCAAGGAGCCGAGGGCGCGCCGGTGGGACGGCGTGCGCTGCTCGGCATGCTGGGAGCGGGCGCCGCCGGTCTTGTCGCCGCGCCCTCTCTCCAGCGTGGTTGGGAGGGTTTCCTCAGCTCCGCTTCCCAGTTCGACAAGACCGGACTGACCGGGCTGCTGCCCAACCCGGGGGGCTTCCGGTACTACAGTGTCGTCGGCTCCGTACCCCGCAAGGACGAGACGAACTACGCGCTCAAAGTCGACGGACTGGTCGACAGGCCGACCACCCTCACCCTCCCCGACCTGCGCGCCATGCCCCAGACCCGGGTGGTCGCCGACGTGCTGTGCACCGACGGCTGGCGGGTGGACAACACACCCTTCGCGGGCGTGAAGCTGGCGGACATCCTCGATGCCGCCGGGGTGCGCTCCACGGGCGCGGCGGTCCACTTCACCTGCTTCGACGGCTCCTACACCGAGAGCCTCACCCTGGAGCAGGCCCGCCGCTCGGACGTCCTGATCGCCCTCGACATGCAGGACAAGCCCATCACCCACGAACACGGCGGACCGGTCCGTCTGTACGTGGCACCCATGTACTTCTACAAGTCGGCCAAGTGGCTGTCCGGTATCTCGGTCACCGACAGGGTCGTCCCCGGTTTCTGGGAGGAACGCGGATATGCGATCGACGGCTGGCTCGACGGCGCCGACCGGCAGGGCGACGCGGCCTGACCCCCCGGGCGGTGTACGCCGCTTCAGCACCGCCGAGCGCATGGTCCACCGGGCCACCGGTTACCTGATGCTGGTATGCCTGGTCTCCGCCGCCTGCCTGTATCTGGGACCCCTCGCCCAACTCGTCGGACGGCGCCACGTGGTGCTCACCCTGCACGAGTGGTCGGGCATCTCCCTGCCTCTGCCCCTCCTGCTGGGGCTCTTCTCCGCGGAGTTCCGCGCCGACCTGCGCCGGCTGAACCGCTTCGCGGAGTACGACCGTCAGTGGCTCCGCGCCGCCCGTAAGCGCCTCACCTCACCCGGGGCGCGGCCGGCGGGCAAGTTCAACGCGGGACAGAAGCTCTACGCGGGCTGGATCGCCGGTGCGGTGCTCGTGATGATGTTCACCGGCTTGCTGATGTGGTTCATGGGCCTGTTCCCCTTCATCTCCCGCACCAGCGCGATCTTCGTCCACGACCTGCTGGCCTGGACCGTCGCGTTCGTCCTCATCGGACACATGCGCAGGGCGTTCGAGGACCCGGAGGCACGGCTCGGGATGCGCACCGGGTACGTCAGCCGGTCGTGGGCCCAGACGTATCACTCCCGTTGGCTGCGGGAAGATGGCCGGGGTGACAGGGGAGAGGGACCGGGCGAGGCGTAGGAACTGTCTCCTCGGCTGTTCGACCACCCTGTGACGCGACGGTGTCGCCGTCTGTGCGACCCGGAGGCCCGACCGGGGCTACGTCGGATGACCGCACACCTGTCCGTGGTGATGCCACCGGAATCACGGATGTGAGCCGTCAATCGACTGTCGTCCGCGTAGGGATGGGCGGGCAGGGTGATGTCGGGCGGCGGAGACTCGCAGGTTTCTTTCCGGCGAAATTCCCTCGACCCCCTTCCGTCACCGCTCTAACCGGTGATAAAGTCCCGATCAGACTTCGGCGGCCCCGGGATGTCCCACACGGGGAACCGTCCATTTTCCAAAGACCTGCTTTCCGTGGACCTGCTCATGTGTGGAGCACATGTGTCGCAGAGGCCAGGCGCACACCTACTTCTTTGAATGGGAAACCCATGAGACGACTTCTGACTGTCCTCGCGGCCGGCGTGCCGCTCGCCGCGGCGGTGTACCTGCCGGCCGCGTCGGCCGAGGCCCAGACAGCCGCCGCAACTCCCCTGACCTGCCGTTCCACTTCCGTGAAGGCGCCCGCCGGGACCAAGGTGGAGAGCGTCACCGCGGTCCGCCACGAGGCGGGCACCGTGGACGTTCCTCCGGTCCTGCCGCTGCCCGGAGCGCAGATCGCCGATGTGCCGGCGTACTGCGACGTGACGGTGACACTCACTCACCCCGGCCAGGGCGACCACGCCAAGGTGCGTGTGTGGCTCCCGATCGACACCTGGAACGGGCGCCTCCAGACCCTCGGCGGCAGCGCCTTCGCGGCCGGCGACTACGGCATCGGTCTGGCCGGCGCGGTCAAGAACGGCTACGCCGCGGCGACCACCGACGCCGGCGTCGGCACCTACATCGACAGCAGCTGGGCTCTGAACGACCGGGGCCAGGTCGACACGGTGCTGCTGAAGAACTTCGCCAGCCGCTCCGAGCACGAGGCCGCGGTCGTCGCGAAGGACGTCGTCGGCGGCTTCTACGGCAAGAGCGCCTCGTACGCGTACTTCAACGGCTGCTCGACCGGCGGACGCCAGGGCTACATGGAGGCCCAGCGTTACCCGGACGACTACGACGGCATCCTCGCCAACGCGCCCGGTATCAACTGGGACGAGTTCGAGGTCGCCACCCTGTGGCCGCAGGTCGTCATGAGCAACGAGAAGACCTACCCGTCGTCCTGTGAGCTGAAGACCTTCACGGACGCCGCGGTCAAGGCCTGCGACTCGCTCGACGGCGTCAAGGACGGTCTGGTCAACGACGCGTCGGCGTGCGACTACGACCCGCGCCGGCTGATCGGCACCAAGGTCGTGTGCGACGGCAAGGAACTGACCATCACGGCGGCCGACGCTGCCGTGGTCCGCAAGATCTGGGACGGCCCGCGCACCGCGTCCGGCAAGAAGCTGTGGTCCGGCGTGCCCGTCGGGGCCGACCTCTCGGGCCTCGCCGGCGTCACCGCGCCGGACGCGGACGGCAACGTCAAGGGCCAGCCCTTCCCGGTGCCCGCGGCCTGGGTCCAGACGTGGGTGCAGAAGCAGCCTTCCTCCGACATCTCGACGATCACCTACAGCCAGTTCACCAAGCTCTTCAAGCAGTCCCAGGCCGAGTACGACAAGGTCATCGGCACCGACGACACCGACCTGTCCGGCTTCCGCAAGTCCGGCGGCAAGCTGCTGACGTATCACGGTGAAGCAGACCAGTACATCCCGACCGCGGGCACCGTGAGCTACCGCGAGCAGGTCGAGCGGGAGATGGGCGGCACCAAGCGGGTCGACGACTTCTACCGTCTCTTCCTCGCTCCGGGTACGGCCCACTGCGGCCTGAACAACGGCAGCGGCGCCTCGGCCGACGACCTCGGCGCCCTGCGCACCTGGGTCGAGCACGGCAAGGCCCCCGAGACCCTGCCCGCCACCCTGATCAACGCCGACGGCCAGGCCGTCGACCGTGACCTGTGCAGCTACCCGCAGGTCCTCCGCTACCGGGGCCACGGCGACCTGGCGGACGCCTCCAGCTTCCGGTGCGTCGCTCCCTCCCGGTACTGACCTGAGACCGGTACTGACCCGAGATCGGCACTGACCCGAGACCGGTACTGACCCGAGACCGGTACTCCTGACCCCGAGAAAGGCCACATCCCGTGAGTACGCAGACAGTTCCGCAGCCCCGCGTGGCGGACGACAGCGGACGCTCCTCTCTGCTGAGGCTGTACCTGGGCCGTGGTGTCCTCGCCGTGGCGTGGGCCCTGGCGTTCGCCGGAGCCCACGACGACGTCGATGCCGTGGCGATCACGCTGCTGGTTGTCTACCCGCTCATCGACGCGGTGTCCTCGTTGATCGACTTCCGGGCCACCCCCGACGGCTCGGAGCGTGGCGTGACCGCCTTCAACGGGGTGCTCAGCACGCTGGCCGCCCTCGGGGTCGGCATCGCCGGAGCGGGCGGGGTGGAACCCGTACTCCATGTGTTCGGGGCCTGGGCCGTGGTTTCCGGCGCCGCACAGGTGATCGTCGGACTGCGGCGGCGCGGTCCCGAGCTGGGGAAGCAGTGGCCGACCCTGATCTCGGGCGGGCTGTCGTTCGTCGTCGGCATCTTCTACAACATCCAGGCCCTCGGCGACAATCCTTCGCTCGACGTGCTGTCGACGTACGCCACCGGTGGCGGGGTGTGGTTCATCCTCCAGGCCCTGCTGCTGGGTTGGAAGTCCCGTCAGCTGCGTATCCGTTCCGTCTGATCGCCGTTTGACCCGCCGGCTTCCCGCTGGTGTTGTCCCGGTCCGCGCCTCGTGGCGCGGGTCGGGACTTCGTGCGTCGTGGCGCGGGTCGGGACTTCGTGCGTCGTGGCGCGGGTCGGGGGTTCGCACGTCGGCGGACCGGAGGATCGGCGAGGTTGTGGGGTCCGTCCCTTCGGGATTCCACCGTGGCCGACGAGGCCGTGCGACGCGGGGCCGGATCGTGCGGAGGGCGGCTCGGTGCGCTGTTCCCGGGCGGGGCGTCGTCGCTGCCTGTCGGAGCCGGCCGGAACGGCCCCGCCGGGAGGAGTGCTCCGCCCGGCCCGGGATTCCTGCCCGCACGGTGCCGGCGGATCGCTCGGCGCGGAGGGACCGTGGCGCGGGAATGCCTTTAGGGAGCCGGGACCGCGAGGTTCTCCGCACAGGTGGTCGGTCGGACCCGCACGGTGCTGCTCGACCGGCTCACGGCACTCCCGTGGACCACGACGATCAGAACCAGGTGGGCCCGGTCAACTCCCCGTATCACGGCCCGTTGTTCCGCTTCCCGACAGTTCGGCGGAGTCCGTCCGGGCACGCTCGGACCGTCCGCCCGTGAACGAGCCGGGGTCGGGGCGGGTGCCGAGGCGCTCGGCCGGACCGCCGTGCGGATACGCGAAAACGCCGGGAGGGATGTGCGCGGGTCGCGCACATCCCTCCCGGCGTCGGGGGAGTGGTCGTCAGTTGTCGCTGTTGAAGATCGTCAGCAATTGCAGCACCTCCAGGTAGATCCACACGAGGGTGAGGGTGAAACCGAAGGCGGCCAGCCACGCCTCCTCGCGCGGGGCGCCGTAGGCGACGGCGTCCTCCACGTGCTTGAGGTCCAGGGCTAGGAAGGCCCCGCCGAGCACGATGCCGGCCAGTCCGAAAACGATGCCCGCGCCGCCGCTGTGGAAGCCGAGGCCGTTGCCCGCGCCGAAGGCGGAGAAGAGGGTGTCGGCCAGGAGGAGCAGCACGAAACCGATGGAGGCGGCAGTGACGAAGCCGAGGAACCTCCGGTTAACACGTATCCAACGCATGCGGTACGCGATGAGCACACCCGCGGAGACCGCGAAGGTACCGAGCACGGCCTGGACCACCACACCCGGTGAGATGTACGTCGACACCGTGCTGGAGAACACACCGAGGAAGACGCCCTCGAAGGCCGCGTACCCGAGGATCAGGGCCGGGGACGGCGTCCGCTTGAACGTCTGGGCCATCGACAGGGCGAAGGCGACGAGCGCGGATCCGACCGCGATGCCGTACGACCGGCTCAGCGCCGACTCGTCGACGGGCAGCAGCAACCAGGACAGTACCGCCGCGAGCGCCACGGTGCCGAGGGTCGTCGCGGTCCGGACGACGACGTCGTCCATCGTCATCGCGTCCTGGCCGTGACGGGTGTCGGCGCCCGGGGCGTAGGGATTGGTGTAGGGGTCCGTGGTGTAGTCGGCGGCCGGTCCGCCGCCGACCGCGGTGCCCACCGGCCTGCGGGTGTCGTCGGCCGGAGCCAGGTCACGGGCGGCTCCCCACCTGGAGAAGATCGGGTTGCTGGTCCTCACGTCGTTCCTCCTCGTCCGCCGCGCGTGCGGCCTGCGGCAAAGCGCTGTCATCGAGTGCCCGGGGCGGCATACGTGTGGCGGTGGCGACCGGCCGGGCCGACGACGGCAACCCTGTGCGTCACCACTTTGACAGGTGACGCATCGAGAGGCAAGCCCGTTCGAGAAGGGTCATTCGGACGGGGCCGTCGGCCCCTCGATCAGCTCCGCGAGAAACCCGTCCCAGTCCAGCCCGTCCATCTCCGTCCCGGCCGCCACCGTCCGGTACGTGGCGTCGAGCCACTCCGCCAGCGACTCGGTCGGCAGATCGAACAGGGCTTCCATCTCCTCGGACTCCAGCAGCAGCCAGGACGAGGGCCGTTCGCCGGGCAGGGTCGGCCACATCCGTACGTCGCCGGAGCCGCTCATCGACGTCACTCCGCGGCGCAGCAGCTCGCGGCCGAGATGCCAGACGAGGCTCGGCCCCCGCTCGGCGATGAACTCGACCGTGATCACCGCGGCCTGGGCCGGGTCGAAATGAAACTTCGCCCGCATCGGAAGCCGGGTGAACTCGTCGAGCATCTGGTCGAGTTCCAGCAACAGGGCGGGCACGGGCTGGGGCGTCGAACGCGCTCTCAACGATGAGTGGTCACGGTGCATGACAGGGGGTTCCCTCCGTGGGTCGAAGACTGCGTGTCCCACTCTTCGCCCAGTACCTCTCCCCGCACATCGGTCAGTTGACGGTCGAGGGGTGTGCCGGGTGCGGGCCGTCGGCGGTCCCCGGGGAGGCGCGGGGGCGGCGCGGGATTCCGGGGTAAGTCAATTGGCTGCCGGTGCTGACGGATGCCGCCTCGGGCGCGCCTTCGAACCGCCGTCACCAGCCTTCGTGGAAGGTCCTCTGCCCCGGGGAAGGCGGCGCCCGGACGATCCCGGAAGGCACGGACCCGCCCGCGGCCGGTGCTCCGGCCGGCCGCGGGCGGGTGATACCGCGACCGACCCGGCCGACTACGTCCTGGTGGCGGTCGCCCTTCGGGACGACCGAGGATCGCAACGCCGTTGCTGGTCACGGCGTGCGCAGATGCGCACGGTGGCGGTCGCCCTTCGGGACGACCGAGGATCGCAACCTGACCCACCACCCCGAAGGAGGCGCCATGTCCGGCGTGGCGGTCGCCCTTCGGGACGACCGAGGATCGCAACCCTACCCGCACTTTCCAGACGTCCGACGCCGCGAGTGGCGGTCGCCCTTCGGGACGACCGAGGATCGCAACGTCTCCCCGACGACGTCCGCTCCGCGGTCGGCGGGTGGCGGTCGCCCTTCGGGACGACCGAGGATCGCAACTCGTAGAGGGAGTCGTACCTGCGCGGCGCCCAATAGGGTGGCGGTCGCCCTTCGGGACGACCGAGGATCGCAACGACATCAGCCAGACCGACCCCATTGCCGAGGAGACGTGGCGGTCGCCCTTCGGGACGACCGAGGATCGCAACTTCGCGAACGACCTGGTGTGCTCGATGCTCTCCAGGGTGGCGGTCGCCCTTCGGGACGACCGAGGATCGCAACCCCCAGTCCATCGACGGGATGCCCGTCGACATTCCGGTGGCGGTCGCCCTTCGGGACGACCGAGGATCGCAACCTGACCACGGGCGGAGCGGTGCAGGCCCACCGCGGCGGGTGGCGGTCGCCCTTCGGGACGACCGAGGATCGCAACGCCGCACTACCGGTCCGGGTGGGACGACGGGCTCGATGGTGGCGGTCGCCCTTCGGGACGACCGAGGATCGCAACGAGCTGCCAGCCGGCGGGGGCGGTGACGGGCTTAAGGTGGCGGTCGCCCTTCGGGACGACCGAGGATCGCAACCGCGCGGCTTCCAGGCGGCCTCTGGAGGGCGCTGACGGTGGCGGTCGCCCTTCGGGACGACCGAGGATCGCAACACGACCCGGACGTACGCGATGCACCGGCGGTGCGCGGTGGCGGTCGCCCTTCGGGACGACCGAGGATCGCAACACGACGAACGCGATGGCGAGGCCGACGAGGAGTGGCGGTCGCCCTTCGGGACGACCGAGGAACGCAACGTCTACGCCCCCACCGACCCGGCGCTGTACACCGCGGTGGCGGTCGCCCTTCGGGACGACCGAGGATCGCAACGACATCAAGGACGACGACGCCGTCAACGGGGACACCGTGGCAGTCGCCCTCCGGGGCGACCGAGAATCGCAACGACGAACAGCTCCTGACCCCGGCCATGGAAGCCATCGGTGGCGGCCGCCCTTCGGGGCGACCGAGGATCGCAACTACGTTGATCCGGACGATGCCCACGTCAAGGTCCCGGTGGCGGTCCCCTTCGGGGCGGTTGAAGACCGCAACTTCATCGCGCACCAAGATCGGTAGCACGGCCAAGGGCCACGCCGCACAGACGCTCACGGGCTCGTCGTGGCAGGTCCCGAGCTTGAGCCGCCAGGGACTTTTCAGGGACTTTCAGCTCTGTCGGAGGGACATCCGAGGGAGTTTTCGCAGCACAAGCACGGAAGGCAACGACAGCGCTGAAAGGCCCACGGCTTTGGGCTCGATGCTCCGCGCCCTCGCTCCACTGCGCTCCGGCACGGCGGCGGGCTGGTAGTGGCAGGCGAGACCCTTCGGGACCGCAGACGGCCCTGACCTGGGGCAACGTGCTTCGGTGGGCCCGGCGGCGTCACCACCGGCCCACCGTTGCACGGTCAGGCGTACGGGTAGAACCCCGCCCCCGACTTCCGGCCGAGCTGCCCCGCGTCCACCATGCGCTGGAGCAGCGGGGGAGCGGCGTACAGGGGCTCCTTGTACTCGGCGTACATTTTGGCCACGCGGCCGTAGGCGTGGGGTGGCCAGCTATCCTCAGGGTTGTCTTAACGGATGTTGGTGGAGTCGAGGGTCAGCAACTTAGACAACTGTGGCGCATGCGCCGAGCACTTAATGGCACACCCGTTCGGTGCCGTGTCGTACGCGCGGTGCTCCCCAGGGGGGTCGCTTCTCAGATGTCGAGTAGTTGCCGGAGGGTGTCCGGGCCGAGGCGCTTGTCCGCATCGGCGACTGCCCCATTGAAGCGGACTCCTTCGGTTCCGAGGATTTCTGCGGGGGTGTCCGTTCGGGTATGGTCCGCCCACTGGAAGCCGTTGCTGACGCGTCCTGCCGCATTCAAGACTCGCCAGGGGTTGGGACATTGGCCGCAGGTACTCAGGTGTCTTCCGACCGGAACGGCGTGGCTGCCTATCACTGCTGCCACGTCACCGTAGGTGGTCCATCGTCCGGCAGGGACTGCGCCCAGCAGGGTGTGCAGCTCCGTCCAGTCTTTGCGGGTGCCGTTGAGTTGCTTGGCCAGCCCTGAGAGGTTGAGTCCTGCCAGGGTGGCCCATTCTTCGCTGTCGACATCGCTGGGAACCTGACTGGTGTCGACGTCCCACCATGTTGTGCCCTGTATGCCGTCGGTGGTGCGGCTCGTCACGCTCGTGAAGATGTGGTTGGCCAGTCCGGTGGGGGAGTAGGACGCGCCGTCGGCGTCCCAGATCAGTGGCTGGGCAGTGTTGTTGGTCCAGATGGCGGTTGCTCTGCTGCTGTCCTCGTCTACCCACACGTTGATGGCATTACGGATGGCTTCCGTTGCGCCATGGCGCGGTGTCATGAGCAGTTTGGTGCCTTCGGGCAGCAGGCCCGCACCGACAAGTACGTGGACGGCGTTGCGGGAGCGTGCGCGTTCCTGCAGCTTCTTGGCTGCCGCCTCGCCTTCGACTCGGGCAGGCGCGAGCGTGAATTCCTCTACCTCCGGGGTCGGATAGACCTTGGTGAAGCCGGCGACGACGTGTCCCTCCACCTTCCACAGCCCCACCTGAATGAGGTCGATGTCGAGGCTCATTTCCGACAGCCAGACCACGGAGTGGGTAACCTGCTTGGGGAAGTCAGCGGCGATGATCACCTGTCGGGGGCGCTGGAGCAGCTCCGGGCTCCACTCCCCGTCCACATGATCGAGCAGGCGCTGCCTGCATGCATCGAAGTCGAGGTTTTGCCCCCTGCGCGACAGGAAGTCGCGGTGCGCCTGGGCCAGGGTGCTGAGGTCGAACCGGGACACCAGGGCGGCGTAGGTGATTGCCTGGAGGTGCACGTCCCGATCAGCCGTTCCGCGCTTCAGCTCGACCACGACGAGGCGCCCGGTTGCGTCCAGGCCCAGGATGTCCAGCCGGTCGCGGGCTGGCACGCCGTCCGTGTCGGCCCACCGGTCGTACTCCGCGGTAACGACGAGCACGGACTCCCCGAGTACCTGCGGGTGCGCGATCACCCATTCCTGAAGGTGCTGTCGCTCAAGGAGACTTTCGGCAGCCAGCCCGGTGCGCGAGATCGGTTTGGCCGTCTCACCTGTGACGGTGAAGAGATGATCCACGGTGCCCTCCTTCTGAACCTACGCGGGCGGGTTCGCCTATCGATAACTCTCTTGTCGGTCACAGATTGGCTCTCGGTACCGTCTGCAACCTGAGTTTCGGCTCCCAAGCTTGCCCCAGAAGCTAGTGAGGGCCGCCCAAGAATGAGGGCTGCTGCGACCGCCATTGCGGTGCCACACCTCACCTCTTCCAAGGCGCTGCTGGCCAGGCGTGCAGCTCGATTTGCGAACGCGCAGGTCTGAAGCCCTCAGATGCCGCAAGATTCGGTCCTAGAGTTCGCTCGAGTTGGGGCTCCGGCGGCGGACGGAGCCGGAAGATGTACGTGGTGCCGTTTGCGTCCTGGCCAGCCGCCCGCTCTGGCAGGGAACTGGTGTACCGCTGCTACTCAAGACCGTAGGCCAGGACGGTGGAGCCGACAGTGAGAGGTAAACCGGTGACCGCGACCGGCCGGGCCCTCGGCGGGTGCCAACCCCTGACCGGCGGCGGTTCGCGTCCCGGGACTTCACCGACCGGCGGTGGGGACGGGAGTTCCGCGGGTTCCTGTGCGTGCGGGCGTGGACGCACGCCGAGGGGCCGGTGGCGTTGTTCAACCACGCAGTGACGTGGCTGCGGAAGAACCGGGTGCTGGTCCGGCAGGTGGCGGAGGCGCGTACGGCGGCCGAGCGGCGGCTGTACGAGGCGATGGCGCGGGCCGCGCTTGCGGGCCGATCCCTCGCTCGCGCCGGCGCTGGCCGGGCTGCTGGTGGTGCCGGAGGGCAAGCCGGTCTCGGAGCTGGAGCGGCTGCGTACGCCGCCGGTGAAGACGAGGGCCGCGCGATGGTGCGGGCGATGGAACGGGTGGAGGAGATTTCCGCGTATCGGCTGGGGCGGGTGAACCTGTCGCGGGTGCCGGTGAATCGGCTGTCCGCGCTGGCCCGGTACGGGCAGCTGAGCGATCGGCTTCGAGCTGCGCCGCCAGCCGAGCAGATGACGGCGGATCCCCAGGGTTGCCGGCAGGGTGTTCGTGGCCTGTTCGGTGAACTCGGCGATCTCGTCCGGGCTCTTCGCGCCGGATACGGCCGCGTAGGCACACACCAGCAGGACCGACACCAGGGAGTACCAGCGCCCCCGGCGTGAGCGCGGATCGGGTACCGACGCGAGGTAGGGGGGAAGATGCAACGGCAGGCACGGGACATCCTCGTGATCATCTGGCTTTAGTCACCGTCTCCCTACCTCGCTCACAGCAGGAGCGGGATGAGTGAAACAGCGAGACCGATCACGCCCACGGCTAGGCCGGCCACCTCCCAAGGGCGGTCCCGGATTACCTCGGTCAGGGTACGGTGAAGATGGTCGGGGATGCTCAGGGGAAGGCCTTTCAGGCCGCCCGGGAGCGTGGTGTCGAGCTGGGAGAGGGCGGTCACGTTGAGGCTTGCCTGGCCGATACGGAAGGCCGGGGCGAGGATCTGTTCCTCCTGTGCCCAGTAGGATCCCGGGCCGAGGAGGAGGCGGTCGGATTCCGTCTTCAGTTGGAAGAACGTGACACGGTACGCACTCACGGCCCCGAAGGTCCGGGACGGTTGGACGGCCTCGATCGTGCCGAGGTCGACGAGGGTGTCCCAGTCCGGGTCGTGGTGGTAGCCCGCTAGTTCCTCTTCGAGTTCCCGGATCGCTGCCGCTCGATGGTCGGCGTCGGTGGTCCGGACGTGGCCTCCCGGCAGCTGGTACTGGCGGGCCCGCTCGTCGTACTGGAGAAGGTAGTGGGCCTGTCCTCCCCTGCCGCGATGGCGAGCCTTGACGACGACCTGGACCACGTCCACCTCCCGCAGCGGTACCGCAGCGGGGTCGAGGGACAGACGGCGGTTCTCCACCAGATAGAGGAACTGCGGTCCGGCGAGTGCTTGATGGTCGTTGTACGGGCCGGTCACCGTGCCCGCCCGCTCCCAGTTGTCGAGCAGCTCGTGGCCGCTGCGCAGATAGGCGGCGAGTGCGCGCAGGAAGTACGCGGCCTGAGGACTGACGACCGCGGTGGCCGGGGTGCCGTCCGGTGTGGCCTGCGTGCGCAGCACGCCGAACACGCTGACCAGGGCGAGTGCGGCGGCGACCGAGGTGTCGGCCTCTGCGGGTTCGAGATCGGCCCGGTGGCCCAGCTCCCGCGCTGTGACGGGGGCGGATCCCCACTGCGCGGCCAGACAGTCCAGGAGGTCGGCCATTCTCGTACGGGCCGCTTCGGTCATCGTTCGTGGCCTCCGTCGTGGCTTCCGGCGGGTTCGGCGGGCCGGCGGACGTACGGAGCGCCGGCCCGGATCTCGGCGACCTCCCACCCGTGGTGTCTTACCAGGGCGGTCAGGGGCTGCTTGGAGGTGATTTCCCGGTAGGCCTCCGCTCCCCAGCGGGCTCTGAGACGGATGCCGAGCTCGGTGAGGACGGGCTGCCGGTCCTGGGCCGCCAGCTCGCGCACCACGTCGGCGATGTCCACCGCGATGTCAGGAGCCTGACGTGGGTCGGTTCGTGGTGCAGGTATAGCTCCCTTCCGCCGTACGCGGTTGGGGACGGGCTTGCCCACCAGTTCCCAACCGGGCTCCTGGAGAACCTTCTTACGCAGCGACAAACCCCCCTCGGGTCCAACCACAGTGACGAAGTCCTCGCCGAGAGAGGCGTAAAGCGCAGCCCGTACGTCGGCGCAAGTCGGATCCACCGACCCGTTGCGTTGTAGCAGTTGGTAGACCGCGGCGGACAACGCCTCTCTGAACGTGGGCGGGGCCGTCGGCATGGGCGTGGGCGGAGACGCAGGCTCAGGCCCGGTCCCAGGCGCCTCGCCCGCCGGGCGCGGCAGAGCTACCCGGCCGAACACGGGCTCGGTCGTAGGGGCCAGCGTCGCCCTCCCGCCCGTGCCATCGCGACGCAACCAGTCCAACTCGCCCCAGAGCGAGGACAGGTCGGCGAGGCCCATACGCTCGGCCAGGGGCAGGCACCCGATGAACCGGGCTTCCAACCACGCGGCCAGGGCGGCTTCGGGGATGGGTGACGCGCCTCGAGCCACACGGGTGTCCACCTCGTCCCGCAGATCGCTCTCGACCCGCTCCCACAGGCGGTCGGCGGGAACGAGCTCGTTGTCCACCACGGTGGCGCCCCGAGGGAGCAGCTCCGCCTCCCGCGCGGCGCACCCCCCACCCCGACGGTTCGGCTCCGGTCTCATCCAGAGGAGTTGCCGTGCGCAGGGGATCTCTTGCGGAGGGCTCAGTACGTCGTCGAGACGCAGTGTGGCGTACTGGTTGTCCGCGTAGACAACTACGGCGGTACGCGTCTCCTCGTTGACCGAGAAGGCCTGTCCCAGCACCTTGTGGCTCGGCCGGGGGGGCGGCAGCCACTCGGACGGCGCCTTCACGGACCGGCGTGTCTGCGCGGACCTCTGGGTCTGCGCAGACCTGAGGGTCTGCGCGTCCGGGGACCGGAGGGGAGAGCCGAGCAGCCGGATCACCGGGTCGTCCTCGTCGCCGAAGTACCCCACCTGGCCGGACTGTTCCAGGAGGGCTTCGACATCGGCTCCGTCGTAGCGGTACCTGGCTCGGGCGCGGTTGATGAGATCGGACAGATGTGCCGTCCGTTCCACTTCCTCCCAAGCCCGCAGCAACGACAGACAGAAGTCCAGTTTCTGTTCCTCGCGGATCTCGGCGGCATGCGCCACGACCGCTTCGGTGGGGAGCACGGCCCGCTCCGTCGATCCACCCGCTCCGGCTCCCGTTCCCGCCGTGTCCGCCTCCGTGCCGGCCGCCCCGTCCGCAGTCGGCGACGCAGGCAGGCTGGGCCACAGCAGCTGGCGCGCGGTCACGCCCTCCGGATGGTGACCCCGCTCCACCTCGTAGGCCCGCAGCCCGCTCGAACTCATCCCCAGATAGAAGTTGACCTCCGTGTTCTCCTCGCCGTCGAGGAAGTCACCCCGCTGCGGGCGGAAGTCCGCGGCGACCCGGCCGGCGAGCATGATGGTGCCCTTCAACCGTGAGTACACGCCGTCGATCACGCCGTTGACCCGCTGCAGCGGTTCGGGGTTCTTCCAGAACCTCTGCTTGCGATCCCATTCGCCGAGGTCGCTGTCCGAGATCACCGGGTACCACTCCGGTCCCTTCGCTAGCCACAAGGGCGACCAGGTGGACCGGCCGAGCACCAGTTGGCTGCTCTGCTGTTGCTCGTACCGGAACTGCTCGGTCTGGCTGCTGTTCCCACTGAACCACTGGTGGAACAAGAGACAGTAGCGGTAGTAGTGGGCGCGCCACGACGGGAAGCGGTCCGACCACAGCTGGAGCTCGGAGAGGCTCTCCGCGATGTCGAACTCGGGTAGCTTCCTGTACGCCTCGAACCACAGCCGGTAGTCCTCTTCCCGGCAGTCGTGGCGGGACAGGTTCTGCCGCGCCAGCTGCACGACGCGCCGAAGTTCGGCGTGGCTCAGGGGAATCCCGTCGGTCTCGCTCCTCAGGTGGTACGCATGGGCGAGAGCCCGCCGGACCGTCGTATTCGACTGCCGTCCCGCAACCGCCAGTTCCCATGTCTCGACCGCGGCGTTCAGGTCGCCGTGCAGACTTATGATGGCCGCGTGGCAGCTCGCGATGTACGTACTGTGCCCGTCCAGGGTCGCGTAGGCGCGGGTCACGTCGCGCAGGAGCTCCCTCGCCTCGGCGACCTTCAGTTTCACCCACTCGCCGGCCGCCGCCGTCAGCTCAGTGATCGATTTCACGCGCGCCGCCGCCTTTATGGCCCGGGCGACGTCGATGATCGACTGAACATGGGTGATGTAGGCGTAGCGGTTCTCCTTGTTGAGCCGGCGCGAGGCGACGAAGCACTCG
The DNA here is from genome assembly GCF_053592415.1 of Streptomyces sp. NPDC002690. NCBI lineage: Bacteria > Bacillati > Actinomycetota > Actinomycetes > Kitasatosporales > Streptomycetaceae > Streptomyces > Streptomyces sp. NPDC002690. Next base: position 27,894 of record NZ_JBSFVR010000001.1, read on the forward strand.
ACCGTGCGCTCGTAATGCGCCTCGACCACGCTCATCACGGCCGCCAGGCCATGCGATCGGGCCTTTGCCAGCTCCTCCTTGAGTATCTTCTTGCGCGTCAGGCCGAGCGCATGGTGGTGAATGAAGTCGTCCTCGTCCAGGGCCACCGCGCGGGAGACGTACTCCTCCGCCTTGTCGTACCCCTCGTTCAGCCGGTAGATCTGGTGGCGTCCCAGGTGGGTCCAGTAATGCGGATCGTCCGGGACGTGCTCGGTGAGCGAACGCAGTACCGCGTGTGCCGAGTACTCGTCGAGACGGTCGATGAGCGGCGCGAACTGGCCCCGGTCCTCCACTCCGTCCACGGTGCCGCCCTGCCGGTCCACGAACAATTGCTTCAGCAGCAGTCGGATCGGCTTCGACGAGGTGTCAGTCCTCAGGGCGAGCGCCTCGATGAAGTCGATGGACTGGTCCTTGAGGTAGGCGTCCCACTGGTCGTCCTTGAGGATCTCGACGAGTGCCTGTTCGGCGATCAGCTGGTGCTGGAGCCGCACCCGGCCGGCGCGCACTGTGACCAAGCGCGCGGCCTCATGTCCCAGCACGTCGGAGAGCTCCAGTGGGGTCGCGCCAGGCGCCAGGCGCATCAGCTTCAGGACAGTGTCCCGTTGGAGGCCCGAGTTCGAGAAGATCGTGACGAGCGCGAGGTAAGTCATCACCTTCGCGGCCTTCCCCCGAACGTTCTCCAGATGGATCTTCACGTAGTCGGAGAGCTTGGTGAAGTTCCTCTCGAAGGTGACCAGTCCGTAGAAGAATGGGGTGCGGTACTGCTCGTACTGCTGCCGTGACAGCTTGCGCAGTTCGGCGAGCCGAGAGGGCTCGACGACGAGTTGCTTGTAGCGCCGCTCGAACTCCCGGGTCTCCGTGGGATCCAGCAACTCGGTGACCAGCAGGGCGTCGCTCTCCCCCTCCGCCACCACACGCCCGGACGTAGAGCATGGTGACCCTGGCGCCCCGCTTACTCAGCTCCTGGTAGAGCATCTCGCGGTCGGACTCGCTGAGGTCGCCGGATTCGGCCACGAGGAGAACGGGTACCTGCGTCCGGCTGTACAGCAGGTCGATCCGGTCCGCGATGAGCGAGACCCGGGAGTGGTCCAAGACGATGCCGGGGGGAAGGACGGCCACGGGGTATTCGTGATGCAGGTCCCAGGCGGCGCGCAGTGCCACCGTGGTGCCTCCGGCTCCCGGCAGGTGGCGGAGGAGCACCGTACGGATTTGGTGGTTCTCCAGGCTGTCGCGCAGCGCCGCCATCAGGTCGTTCGCGACGGTGCGGGGGACGTCGCGGTCGGCGTCGAGGTCGGACCATCGAATGAGGCCGCCACGCCAGAACTCGTCGTTGTATGGGCCTGCGGCGGGCGGCTCGGCCAGCTCGATCCCGTCGTGCAGCACCACGAGGTGCTCGCGGAGCCGCTGCATGGTCTCGGGCGAGATCGCGGCCGTCTTCTGTTCGAGCGATGGCAGGGTGAAGTCGGTCTGTTCGGGCTCTTGGCCTAGCGTGTCGCTCAGCCGGTCGAGGAGGGTGCGCAACGACAGCGGTACGTGGGTCGTCTCGACCCGAGTGGCGAGGGGGGACTGGCCGATGTGTAGGAACGTGGCGGCCCTGCAGCATTTCGTCCACGGCTTCGAGCGTCCGCAGGAGCCGGTCCCGCTCCAGGCCGCCGTCGGAGCCGTCGCCGTTCCCTTCGAGGACGACGACGAAGACCGGGGTGTCGCCCACCGACTCCCGGAAGGACGAGGCCAGCCGCCGGATGGCGCCCATGCGCCGGTAGCCCCAACTGCGCAGATCGTCGGGGGGCTCGTTGCGCAGGACCGAGCCGACCGCCAGCATCCAGGCAGTGCCCCGGGCGTAGTCGACCGGCGGCTGGTCGTCCGTGAACAGATGCACCGCGCGCTGCGCGTCGAAGACTGGTCCCGCGCGGTGTCGTAACCCGTCACCGTCCGACCTGGGGTCCAGGTCCAGGACTACGGACCATGGGATCCGGCCGAGGGCGGCAACGGTGTCGACGGTGGGCATCCGTTCGGTGATCAGCACATACCGGCCTGCGTGGGGCGCGAATCCCGATGTCGCGTCCCACAGCGACTGCCAGAGCGTCTCCTCCGCCTCCGCCCGCTGCCGATCGTCCGGCCCGGCCGGTTCAGTCCGATGCCCTGCCGTCGCTTGCGTCGACGGTTCTGCCGCCGGGTTTAGGCCGCCGGTGCCGTAGACGCTGTCGTAGTGGAAGGCATAGCACCCGGCGTACGCCAGACAGAGCCGCGCCTTGGGACTTCCCGGCTCGAACCTCTTGGCCCAGAGCAGCCCCGTGACCATCCGGACCAGCATGAACTGGCGTTCCAGGTGGTCCATCCGCCCTTGCTGGGCGGAGGTCCACTGCCCGATGCCCCTGCGCGACGACTCCAGGAAGGCCATCAACCAGTTCGTGCCGTCCGGGATCTGACGGCGGGAGATGCCCTCGGCATTCGCCAGGCAGCGGCTCAGGACGACGGGGTCGAGGTCGGGGAGGAGATTGACCAGGACGCTGATCTCGAGATAGGCGAGGTCGAAGCCGACCGCACCGTGGCGTGCCCGGTCGAGATCGACGATCCAGTATCCGGAGTCGGCACCGGCCAGCTCGCTAGCCGGTACCAGCAGGTTGCCGGTGTGGAGGTCCCCGTGGCAGAAGCCGTACATGAGCGGTCCCTGCTCGTCCCGGCCGGGGCCGAGGATCGTGCGAGGGTCGACGAAGGTCTGCCCCCCGACCACCACCGGGCGACCGTCGGGGAAGAACGCCTCGGTGCCCTCAAGGCATTCGGTGGCGCGGTGCGCTCCGACCAGGTCGACCAGCAGCTCGTAGGGGGTCTGCTCGCGCATCTCGTGCGGGAGTGCCCAGGCGGTCAACAGCTCGTGGGCCAGCGGTTCTGCTGTCAACTGCAGGGCTGTGGAGGGGGCGCGGGGTGAGACGTATCGGTGGGTACGGCCTCCGGCGAACTGCTGGAGGGATACCACCAGAGGGCCGGAGCCGTCATTGGCGTCGACGGTCCTGATCCTCAGCAGGCGGGGAATGTGGTTATCGGCGAAGTCTGGGGCGGCGTCTCGCAGCAAGTTGTGGGCGGCGAGCTCGTTGCGCTGGACGAGGCCGTCGTCGTCCGGTCCGACACGCACGACGTAGGAACCGGGCTGGAAGTCGGGGCCGGTCGTGCCGCTGATGTCGACCCCGAGGAGGCGGGCCTCGGAGCGGCCCTGGGGCATCGTCCTGTAGACGGGTTTCGCGTCGGGTAACCAATCCTTCATCGCCTTGGCGACAGCGATGCGTTGAGCTTCATCAACTAGTTCAAGGGCGCTGCCCACGTTTCCCCCGAGATATCCGAGTGAACACCGTTCGTTGGTTTTACCACTTCTGATTTCCGGGTCGCCAGTGCGTGACGTTGCTGCCTGAGAGCGTACCGGAGCCGCTGGTGGCCACACCGCAGGAAGGGGCGTCGGTGCACTGTTCGTACAGGCGGAACACGGTCGGCAGCCAATGGACGGGCCGGCGGTGCACATCTTTGCTTCGGCCCTGTTCGTTGACAGGGCTTCATCAAGTTCCCTGAGTGTCGGGGCTTTTGCTGATGCCCAGGAGTGGGAGCGCGTGTTCGGGTTGGTCACGGATTGCCCGGGTGGTCTTGGCGATGTTGGAGGATCCGAGGGCCTTTAGCAGGCCGATGGCGAGGTTGCGGAAGGTGGTCATGGCGCGGGGTGCGGTGCCGGCGTAGACCGTCTCGCGGGTTTAGCGTCGGCCGGTTTGCCGGCGGCGTCGGTGGACGCGGAAGGCGAGGCGGGCGTGGGGGAAGGCGATCGCGCCAAGGTGGTCGGCGATGCCGCAGGTCTTGATCGAGCGGGATTCGTGGCGGCCGTGTCCGGTGGAGGCGGCGGTGTGCTGGACGGCTACGTGCGACCAGGGCAGAGCGGCGAGTTGCCGGTGGACGGTCTGCTGATTCGCCTTGATCATGGCGATGTAGTGGGCGTTCTTGGTCTTGACCAGCCAGGTGACGTTGGCCTGGACCGAGTGCAGGGCGTCGAAGGTGATGAGACATTGCGGCCCCTCCTCGCACGCGGGTCGGGCACCTGGTCCAGAAAGGGTCGCAGGTCAGCGACTTGACCGAACTCCAGCGGACCCAGCTTCAACAGCACCGGCGGGATGAGGGAAGATGCAACGGCAGGCACGGGCCACCTCATGATCGTTGAACTCGACACTCCAATGATCACGAAGCCCGTGCCTGCTCTGCTATGCACCCCAACCGGTCACGGCCCGACCAACCGCCCGACCTCGGTACTCGCACACGCCCTGGGCTCTCAGGGGACGACGTACGCCAAGTACAAGGCAGGCGACTTCCGAAGTTCGGGACGGAGGAGGCTCTGCGGCGGTTGCGGTAACCGGGCTGGAGCGCAAAATCCGGGTGGCAGGGCGGCCGTGGACGGTCGCCGACCGATGCCCGTCGATGGCCAGTGGGCCCTCGGTGCGCGGGGAGGGCGCTGGGACGAGGGCACGCGGTGGGGGAGGAGCGGATAGCGGAAGGGAGCCGTGTCGTGTTGACGGTTGTAGCGCGGCCCCGGGTCGGCCACCGGCGGGCCGACAACGGCCGAAGGGGCGGGCTGATCGGGTGCCTGGTTCAGGGGCCGGTTCCGCCAGCATGCCGCGGGTGCAACGAAGTCAGGCAACGTACCCCTTCAGGGAATTGTCAGTGGCGTGGATGATGATGAACGCCGTCGTACTGATCGACCTGTGGGGGGACATGGTGCACCTGAGTCGCATTACGGTCAGCGGCTTCCGGGCAAGCGCGGAGGGGGCAATGTCCTGCGACCTCCCCGGTCGCTTCAGTGCGCTGATCGGAGCGAACGGCGCGGGTAAGACGACCCTCGCGGACGCGCTCTACCTGGCTCATCCCACCAGCCGCTTTCCGGTCCTGCCGAGATACGGTTCCGCCACGCTCGCGCCGGAGAAGTCTACGCGCGCCATCGAGGTCGCCTACGAATTGGGCGACAGCCTCGACGAGGAAGGGCATCTCGGCCGCCAACTGCACCAGGTCGACCATCGGCCTTTCGGCCAAGTCGCCCAGAGCTGGGGCGTCAGGCTGGACCGTCGGCTCGGCGGTGTCGTCCCGAAGGTCGTCAGCGCGCACGGCAGGACGCCGGATCTGGACCCGTACAAGTTGATCTATCTGCCGGCCTGGCGCCATCCACTAGACGAGCTGGCGCGCCGCGAGGCACGGATCCTGGTGGAGTTGCTCCGTGCGGAACAGCAGCGCCTGAACGGTACCCGGAACCTGGTGGGACTCCGGGCGCGCGCCTCCCAACTGCTTGAGGAGCTGGCCAAGGAAAGCATCATCGACGCTGTCGAGAAGAGGATCGGCGGATACCTCACGGATCTGTCGGCCGGAGTGGACCGTCAGTGGTCTTATATACGCGGCCAGGTCATCGACGATACCTACCTGGCCCGCGTGCTGGAGGTCATGCTCGCCGTCATGGAGGGACGCAGGTTTGCCCGGCCCCTCGAAGTCTCCGGGTTGGGATACGTCAACCTGCTGCACATTGCCGTGATCTTGGCGGCGATACCGGACTCTGCCGAAGCTCCGCGGGGGGATGCTTGGCCTCCCCCGGACGGTCATGATCGGCCGCCTCTCACCGAGGAGGAGCAGATCCAGCAGGCGACCCTGAACCTCGAACAGGCGCAGGCCGATGCCGATGCCGAGGAAGACTCCTTCTTCGGTATGAAGCCCTTCCACGCGACGGTCGTCATCGAAGAACCCGAAGCCCACCTCCATCCGCAGCTGCAGCACGCTCTCGCCCGCTACCTGCGCAGGACCGTCAAGAAGCGCCCCGAACTGCAGGTCATTCTCTCCACCCACGCGCCGGACATCATCACGGCCTGTGCCCCGGAGGAACTCGTCGTCGTGCGCCGGACGGCGAGGGGAAGGGTCTGCCGCGCAGTTGCCGACGTTGTACCGGAGAAGGACCGCGCCGTCACGCTTCGGAAGACACGGCTCCATCTGGACGCGAGCCGGTCCGCCGCGCTCTTCGCCGAACGCCTGGTGCTGGTCGAAGGCGTCACCGACGCCGCCGTCGTCCGGGAGTTCGGCAGGACGTGGGCCGGCGCGGATGCGCGCAAGCATTCCTTCATCGACGCGCTCAGCATCGTGCACATGGGCTGGAAGGTTGGACAGTGGCCGGTGCATCTGCTGGCAACTCAGGGCAGTGAACTATGCACCAGGCTGGCGGTCCTAATCGACAGCGATCTTCCCTTCGAGAGTGAAGACCGTAAGAAGCCGAAGTGGCTCTCCGAACACGACCCGTCAGTCGTCGACGCCTTCGTCAGCCATCCGACCCTGGAGCCGTCCATCACAGAAGGCAACAAGCACCTGATCGAGGCTGCCCTGGAGGAGGTCGGTCTGGAGGTGCCGGAGGTGACGCCCCAGACCGTGCACGAGCTGTTCCGCAGCGCTCGGAGAGCCAAGGGCGAGCAGCCTGCTCTCCCGGAGGGGCCGGGTGCCAGGAAGAAGGGTGACTTCGCGCTGGCTTTCGCCTGTCTCCTCGCGGAGGCCAACGAGACGGACCCCGAACAGGCATTGCACCTCCCAACCGTGCCCAAGCACATGCGGCAGCTGTTCGAGTTCCTCTACACGCCCGACGCAACTGCTGAGGGCGATTCTGGGTTGGAGAACGACCCTTTGGCTCCCCTCGACGAGCCGGACTGGCTCGCGGTGGTGAAGGACGAGCGGGAAAGGGACGGTCACCCCGCCGAGGACATCGCGGACTTCCTTTGGCCCGACGATGAGGAGAAGGAGGATGGCGACTGGGCGGACGAGTACGCACCAGAGCCGGACGCACCGCCCTGGGAGGAACTCCTTCTCCAGCGTCCTCCCCGTCGGGGGGCCTGGCCTACGGCCGCACCTCGAACGACGACCTTCGATGAGTAGCCGTCGGCCCGGTGCACTTGTCCTCACGCCGGAGCAGCTCCTCGTCGCGGCGAACCCTCGCCGCCTCCTCTACATAGAGGCGTTCCCGGGCTCAGGGAAGACGACCGTCTCGCACCAACGCTTCGGTCTGCACCGCTTTGCGCGCACGACTGATCACCGGGCTGTCGTGGCGGTCAGCTTCACCCGCTCGGCCACCGAGGAGTTGCGCAGCCGGGTGTCCCGACAGTGGGGGCCGTCGGCGCTGACCTGGCCCCATCGCATCGCTACTCTCGACTCCGTCCTGAACGACCTGCTCACTCACCTCCTGCGGTCCCACATCCTCCAGTGGCCGGGCGGCCATGAGGAACTGGAGGTGCTGGACACATGGCCGACCCACCTGCCCACCACCCCAACGAAAGCGAAGCCGGTCCTTCGCCTCGCGGGCACCCGCGTCGTTACCACCTATCAGCAGGAGGAGGAACCGAAGTACCACATCAAGCCGGTGGACTTCTCCTCCGCGATCGTCGATGGGCGGTGCACCCACGAAAATGTGCGTGAGGTCCTGCGCGACTCCCTCGATGCCGAGGACATCCGCGCCCGCGTCACGGCCTATTTCGCCACGGCGATCAGGTCCCTGCTCGTCGACGAGGTCTACGACGCGAACGACCTGGACGTGGAGATCATCCGTGTGGCGGCGAACGCGGGACTGGCCGTCACCCTGGTGGGAGACCCCTGGCAGGCGCTTTACGCCTTTCGCGGCGCCCGCCCGGAGAGCGTGCGCCGACTCCTCGGACTGCTGGAGTTCGAACGCGGCGAACTCCGGACCACGTTCCGATGGCGCGACAGCGAGACCCAGACGTCACTGACACAGGGCCTGCGCCTCGGGGAGAGCACGATCCTCCCGGAGGGAACGGCGAAAGACGTCAATGTCGTGCTCGCGCGAAAGTGGCAGTCGCTGTGGGACTGCGACCCTCAGGTCCTCCCCTTGGCCACTGCCAAGTGGAGGATGGGGCCGCTCCAGAAAGCCCTGTGCACCTTGCTTCTGAACGAACTTACCCAGACGACCCTCGGCCTGTCGGCCTTGTTCCTGCCAGAAGCCTGGACCACCCTGGGCATCAAAGAGGCCGAAACGTTGGAGAAGCTGCGTCCGAACCTGCAAAGCACACTCCAACGCCTGGCGGGCCAGGACAGTCTCGCCGAGATATGGACTGCTCTGGTGCGTACCGTGGTTGCTACAGGGCACGTCGAGCCGCCGGAAGGGTACAAGCAGACAACACCGCGAAAGGCTCTCGGTCACCTGCGTACGCGCCTGAACGTAGAGCATGATCGCCTGGTACTCGGGCTGACCTGTCACCAGGCGAAGGGCAGGGAATGGGACAGGGTCGGAGTGCGGCTGGAGGAGACTGACGTGGCCGCCCTCCGCAAGGGCCTCGACCCTAGCGACGAGACCCACCGCGCGCTCTACGTCGCACTCACCAGAGCACGACACCTCAGTGTCAAAGTTTGAGGTTTCTTGAGCCCCGGGCTCGGCGGCGCAGTCGAAGGCGAATTGCCCGGCCGGGACAATCCTGATGCCAATCACAGCGGCCCCGCCGCCGATCAGTGCACCGAGGAGGGCGCTCCTGGCACCGACCAAGGCCCGTATCCGGGCGGCAAGCTTCTCGTCGGCCGTCAGCCGGGCAGCGCGGTCCGCGGCTGTCCGGCGCCAGTGGTAGAAGCTCGAGCGGCTCACGCCGAGGATGCTGCACAGCCGCTTCACGCCGTAGCGACGGTGGAGGTCGGCGACGCACTGGAAGCGGTTCACCAGCGCGTCTTCCCGGCGAAATACTTGGCCGCTCTCGCGTTCCTCCTCCAGCTCGCGGATCTTCTTCCGCAAAGCCGCGTTCTCCGCTTCAAGCGGGGACGGCGGCTGGGCCGGCTCCTGCGTCCGGCGCCTCGCGGACGGCTTACTCCGGCTGCCCGCACTCAGTTCCGCAGGGTCTCCGGGGTGATCCCCAGATCGGCGGCAATCGATCTGATCGTCGCCTCGGGCCGCGACTCGTACAGCGCGACCGCGTCCGCCTTGAACTGACCCCCACCCCAGGAACACCGCTGGCCACACGCATGGATTTCTGATGGCCACCAGCCTGGGCATCCACCGGCCACCTACCGGGGCATCTCAATGGCCGTTGACACCCTTTTCGCTTCACCAAGGTCGGTCCGACGGCCGGTCCGCGTAGGACGTAACGAGGTATCGTCAGGGTTGTCTTAACGGATGTTGGTGGAGTCGAGGGTCACCAACTTAGACAACTCGAGTCCCGAGGTTCAACTGAATCCTCAAGCTGCATGTCAGCCGCCGCCGAGTAGGACCGCGACACGGCGACCGCGGGCAGGGTTCTCACCGGTCAGGCTGTCGTGCGAGGACATCGTTCAGCCGCGCACTGAGTGTGGGCAGAACCTGTGCGTAGAGGGTTTCGTGTTCGCACCCCTCACCGCCGTTGGCGACGATCTCCGCGGCGAGCTCCCGCAGCGCCAGGGGACCCTTCAGAGCGAGTTCGGAGGCGAGCTCAAGGTTCTTCTCGAGCTTGCTGGGCTCCTGCTTGTACTTGGGGCCGGCTCGGTACAGCTCGACGTCCATGCCGACGGGAGTGACGTGGCGTTCGATGCGCTCGGTGAGGTTGTGGATAATGCGGATACCGTGGGCGTCCAGGTCCTGCCAGGCGGCAACGGGCAGTGGAGTCATGGTGCGAAGGAATTCGACGAGTCCGTCGGTGGCGTATCCGGCGCCCCAGATGCACAGCCAGTGGTCGACGATCTCGGGGATCTTGCAGACCTGTTGGAAGGCGTCCTCGTTCTCGACGAGGACGATGCCGTCGGCGTCGCAGTCGATCATTCCCAGGACGCGGAGACCGCGGGCGGGTAGGCCAAGCCAGGGACGGCAGGCGGCCGCGTCGGCGACGACGGAGCCGACGCGCCATTGGAGCGGCCCGCGGATGCGCAGTTCGGTGTCTGTCTCTTCGACGGCCCGGTCGAAGGGCCGGCCGATCAGGTTGGCGAACGCCTGTCGGCGGGAAGCGGTCCAGGCGCTTTTGGTGTTGCGCAGTGCGTTGCCGGCCAGGGCCTTGGCGGTGATGGGTTGGGTGCTGTCGTGTGCGGGCCACCAGAAGCATGCGGCGCGCACGGCGATCTCGTAAACGCGCCAGTCCCCGGTCCCGCTCGTGCTGGAGGCCGGTACCTGCAGAGTCCGGCCAGGCGGTGTCGCCGCCAGCAGTGCCCGTTCGTCGGCCAATTGTGGAACCTGCGCCATTGCCTCGAGCAGTTCGGCATGTAGCGCCAGGGCGTCGGGGCGGCCACGGAGCTCGTCGAGCTTGTCCTCGCGGACGTCCTCCCAGATCTCGGTTAGCAGCCACAGGCGCGGTGTGTAGCGGACGGCCTGCTCGACGCGACACCGCAGGATGACGGCGCCGCACTGGATCAGCGCGACGGCCACGTCCCAGGCCCGGTCGCCGAAGTCGCCCTCGATCGTGGTCCACCGTTTGTGGTCGCCCGTAGTGAGCACCTTGATCAAGTCGCGTGTGCTCAGGCCCGGGGGAGGTGCGTAGCCGTTCACGGGGGCTGCGGCGACGAGATCCACTTCTCGGGTGTTGACGCGGCCCTTGCGGTCCCGGGGGACCCGGACATCCGGGAGATCGTCCTCGGTGCGAGTGGCACGGGGAACGGTGACGGCGATGACGCCAGTCGGCAGCCCGGGTAGGGGGACGGGCTCGCGGCCGTGCGTCTCTCCGATGAGGAGAGGGAACTGCGGTGCACTGGCCTCGGGTTCAGACATGCGGGCGTCCCGCCGTGAGCCAGTCGGCGGTCAGTTCGACGCGCCCGGTGTCGGCGTCGTAGGCCCAGGCGCAGGTGGGCTGGTTGTAGACATCGGACGCGGAGGCATGGGTGAACCACAGAAGCTCGTCGCACACGTCAGCGGCATCGGTCAGCACGCTGTCCTGACAGGTGCCCAGGATCGTGATGCGTCGCCGCGCGGCGACGTCCCGCAGGGACGCCAGCAGGTCCTTGCGGTTGTTCTCGCCCAGGCTGTTGCCCAGCTCGTCCAGAATCAGTACCCGCCCTTGGGTCTCGGAATCCGCGAGCAGCGCGGCCAGTACCAACTGCACCGCATACACCTTCATCTGGGCGCTGTTGGCGTTCTCCCGATAGGAGATGAACCTGCTGTAGGGCGAGCGCTTCCAGCGCGGTGTCACCTCCCACCGCCACGGGCGTGGCCCGTCGGGCCGCACGCTGTGCACCTCCAGCGTCGCGCCGTGTCCGCCCGGGCGTTGCAGGTCGAGCTGGTTGAATGCCTGATCGATCTGCTTGAACAGGCCTTCGAGATGCTGCTCGATCATGTCCTGCAGCGTGATGAGCTGCTGTGCGCTCTCGTCGACCCCGGCGACGAGCTCGTCCCAGGCGCCCTGCCGCAGCCCGCGGTCGGCCTCGATCCGGGCGGCGGTGACGCGGTCCATGTCGGCCTGGCCGTCGAGCCGGATCCGCAAGGGGGCCGCGGCGTCCTCGAAGCCGACTATGGGCGGCGTTGCCGGGTCCTGCGCGGCCAGGTCGCGACACAACTCCATTCCGCGCAGCAGGTCTTCGTGCATGTCGGCAGGCTGGCCCTCTCGCAGCCCGTAGCGTTCGTAGGCGAGGCGCAGCCGGCCCTCGGCCCCCCGATGCAGGAGCCCGGGGCGGGGCGATCGTCCCTCCGGTGCGGCCAGTTCGTCGGCGGCCTCCTCGAGGCTGCCGCTCCACCGGGACTGCCAGGCATCCACCTGCAGACGCTCACGCTCCCGCTCGAGCGCGGCGACCGCCTGGCTGGCCGCCCGCGCGGCCTCCGCCGCTGCCCGGGCCGTCAGCGTGGCCGTCTTCACTTTCTCCGCATGGCTGGCCGCCAGGTCCCGGGCCTTTTCATAGGCGGCCAGCTTCGTTGCCACGTCGTCGACGACCTCTCCCATTGCCCTGACCACGGCGGCGAGTTGCTTGTCGAGTTCCATCTCGCGTTCCTGCAAGGCGTCCAGCTGCTGCATCGCGGCCGCCGCCCGGTGCTCGCTCTCGGCGAGGACCCGTGCCGCCCGTTTCACTCGCTGGACGTTCCGCGCGGACTCGACGTCGCCTCTGCGCGCCTCCAGGTCCTGTTTGGCGCGCTGCAGCTGCAGGGCCCGCCCGGCAAGCGGGTCGGGGAACCCGCCGACCACCGTCAGGTGCAGGCGATCGTCGCGGGCTCCGGACGGGCAGGACAGCGCCGCGAGGCGCTGCTCGAGGGCGGTGAGGAATCCGGAGATGCAACGGTCGCTGCTCACACCGTCGAACACGGCGGTCGGGGCACCGGCGGGATCAGTGGCGATGACCAGAGCGCCGGGCAGCGAATGCAGGGCCTCCAGCGCCTCGTCCGCCCGTCCCGCGTCCACCACTACGGCGTGGCGCCACGGGCTCAGCCGGGGCTCCCAGACTGCGCGTGCCGCCTCGGACAGATGCAGCTGGTCCAGCAGTCCCACGGCGCCGATGCCCGCGGTGTCCAGGACGGCGATGGCGGCACCGGCCTGCCCGTGCCTGCCCTGCTCGACCTCGGCCAGCACCCGCTCGGCGGCATTCACCGCCTCTTGTGCATCCTGCAGGCACCGGCCCGCGGCGAACTCCTGGCCCCGGGCTGCCTCCAGCAGCTGCAGGGCTGTGTGGGGGGATGTGCCCTGCCATCCGTCTGCCTGCGGCAGAAGTTTCGACCGCTTTCCCTTCAGGTCCTCCTTGCGGGTCTCTAGCTGGGTGCGCCGGCGTTCCGCCTGCCGCAGCAGGTCCTGAGCGTCCGACCAGGTCTGTCGGGCCACTCCTGCGACCTCGGACAGGCCGGTGGCCGCGCGGAGCGCATCTAGGGCGTCCCGGGTGCCCTGGGCGTCTTCCCGGCACTCTGCGGCTGCCTCCCGCAGCCCGCCGCCCTTGGCCACGAGCTCCCGGTCCACCTCGGTGGCCCGTACGTAGCAGGTCGCGACGTACCGCCGCCACTGCGACTGCCCCTCCTCCAGGGCCAGCCGGGCCGCGTCCCGGGCACGCACGCCCGACAGGACGGTCTCGTCCGCGGTGTCCGCCTCCTCGTTCTCCCTGCGGACCTGGTTCATGCGCACCCGGCGGTCCAGCGCCTGTCCGCGCAACGCTTCTTCCTGCTCCAGCAGCTCGGTCATTCCAGACAGCGCGATCAGCGAGGCGCCGATCGCCTCCGGCTCCATCTCTGACAGCTGCTGGCCCAGCAGCGACGGCACGGCCGGACGCAGAGCCGTATCGAGGTAGGTCAGACACCGAGGGGCGTTGCCGTATAGTTCACCGGCCATCCGACGCGCCGACACCACTCCACCGCCGAGTTCGCGCCACAACGCATCGGCCTGCTGCGTGCGCTCGGTGTGGGTGGCCCCGTCGGCCACATGCAGTCCTTGCACCCACTTGACCTGCACGTAGGGCGCGGTGGTTGCGATCCGAACCCACACCGTCAGGGCGCTCGCGGGGGCGCGGTCCGGCTCGGCGAAGACTCCGATCACATAGCCGTGCGGTGCGGCCGATGCCTGCTGGGCCCGGTCCACTCCCGCGGCATCGGGCTTGAAGAGGATCTCGCTGGCATACCGGCCGCCGTTGGACTCGAAGCGCCACTGCGGATCAGCCAGCAGCACGGAGACGGCGATGAGGAACGAGGTCTTGCCGGAGCCGTTGGAGTCCTCGCGCGGCCCTATACCGGAAATCGCGATGAACCCCTCTGGCACCACCGGTACCGCGTGCGTGGTCAGCCGTGCGATGTCGAAAGTCTGCAGGGCGACCAGATGCCGGCCCCCGACGATCCCGCGCCCTTCATCCGGACCGGGCAGTGCCTCAACCACCGCTCTCCTCCCTGCCGTTGCTTCGAACCTCGCCCGGCCCCTCACGGCGACGCTGGATGGACTCGGCCAGCGCCCCGTGCGGGTCCGCCAGCAGCACCAGCTCCTCGAACAGCCTCGTCTCGACCCGGGCTGTCAGTCGCAGGAACTGGTGCCCGAGCAGCAGCCCCGGTCGAACCGAGCGCACCAGATCGGCGTCGACCAGCCGCCGCAGGGCCGCGTCCAGGACCCCGTCGGAGACGGCGGCCTCCCGCAACCGTTCCTTGCGCACCGGCTCGCCCTGCGTCCACAACGTCTCTGGGAGCACCGCACCGGACGCCCGGGGGATGACCACGGAGAACAGCACGACCAGCGTCAGCACCGCGCGGTCCTCGACGGGCAGGACACCGAGTCCCTCCCGCACCAGCCGCCCGCGGATCTTATCGTCGTAGCCAGACAGATAACCGGGGCCGACCGCCAGCAGAGTCCGGCCCGCCGAGGCCAGCATGCTCTCGACCACCATCCGTAACGGCGTCTCGGCCAGCGCCCGGTAGCCGAAGGCGGGCACCGGCAGCATCGACGTCTCCACCGCGTACACCGCGGCCTGCACATCCGCTCGGCGCTGCGGCGACAACGCCTCCAACAACCCTGTATCCACGCCCCTACCCTTCCCCGATGTGAGGCAGCACCGGATAGCCGCGGCGCAGCTCGTCCACGTCCCGCTCCGGCCAGGCCGCCACCACCGGCCCCAGCCGCACCATGCCGTCCCCGGCGTCCGCGGCCAGATATCCGCACGCCCGCAGCATCCGCAGCGCCTTGCGGTACGGGGCCGTCGGCGCGTAATGCGCGATGCCCGCACGCACCGTCACTGCATCGGGCGGGACGACCGCGGCGATTACGTCCTCCTCGGCCGCAGCCGTGCCGGGGTAGGGGGCTTGTTCCACATCCGTCCAGCACGCCCGCAGGCACGCCCCCAGCATCAGCAGCACCGATGGCGAGGCCTCCCGGTGAGTGCCGCTCCGCTCCTGGCCGGCCCCGGCCAATTCAACATCCTGCCCCCACACCACCAAAAACCCCTCAGCACCGTCGCCCGCAGCGAGGGCGACCAGCCTCCGTTCCACGGCCTCCGCCGCACGGCCCAAGCGCTGCAAGACGTCTGCCTCGTCCGGCACCGGAACCACCCGCAAGGCCCGCGCCCGGGCCAGCAGGTAGGCGTCGTCACCGCTCATCGGCGTCTTCCAGCAGGGTCTGTGACACCTCGTCGACGGCGGACGTGTCCTGCGGGACACGGAACAGTGACAGCGGAGACGCGTACGTCACCGGTCCGGCCGGATCGATCGCGAGCCCGCCGGACAACTCCACCATGAACGGCACCGACGGGTCAGCCGAGGCACGTAGAACACGGGCTAGCGTCGTGACAGCCGCCCTCCACGACTGTCCCTGCAGCGCCTGCGTCAGGTCCGTTTCGTCCCGCCCGCCGATCAGCAACTCCATCGCGGCCAGACGCTGTTCCCGCAGTGCAGCGGCACGCGCCCGCGCCGTCTCGACCGGATCGGGCCCTGGCGCCGGCTCAGGCGGGGGAGCGGCTCGCCTACGCGGAGCGGGCGGACGGTGCTTCTCGGCCGCCTCTAAAATCCCCGCCGGTGGCACCTGCATTGCGGGCGGATCGAACACCACCTCCGAGAACACAGCGGCCAGCGCCGCCACCGACGACGTCAGCGCAGCTGTCCGATACTGCTCCGCCGGGAGCATGCTGAAGTCCCGCCGCGTACTGGCCTGGGCCAGCAGCCGGTCATAGAATTCGTCGACGGCCGCGGAGTAGCGCAGCGCTTCCCGGATCAGGTGTGTCCCTTCCGCCCGCAGGCCCGGAAAGCCGCAGGACACTGTCTCCACCAACCGCCGGGCGTTGACCATCAGCGCCGCCTTCACACGATGATGGTGACGCTGCCCAAGCAGCTCCTCGATCGGGCGGGACCGGACCCGCCGCAGCAGATAGTCCGTGGTAATGCGCAAGTCGCGCCGCACACGCCTGAGCCTGCGCACTAGGTCGTTCTCGTCCAGTACTCCGTCGGCCACATCCCGCTGCGTCCGGTCGAGGAGAGACATGATCTCCTCCACTCCACCGGCCTCGGCCAGTCGCTCGAAGACGAGCAGCGCAGCGCCGCTGGTGGGATTGAACACGTAGTGCCCGTCGTGTGCCTTCTCCCGCACCCGCTCCAGCAGCCGCAGCGCGACGAAGACCCCGAACCGCTGCTCGAACGCCTCCGGACCAGCCACCGCAGAGCAGGCCGCCTCGAGCTCAGAACGTGTTAAGCCCCGCTCGGACGACAGATCACCAAACGCATCGTGGATGGCCTCGGCGATCCGCAACGATGTGGCGTCCTCTACCACCGACCCGCGAGATGCTGCGACCGGAGCGATGAAAGGAGGCAACTGTGCCTGCAAGTCATCCTTAGGATGCGAACCGGAGAACAGGTCCGGCCCATTTTGCCCGCGCATACCGGCCAAGCGTCCCCCCACGGTACGTCAGCAACTCCCCACTACCGACATTACGCCCCACGTGCTGCTCCAGAGCCCGAAGCGCAACACCGGCCACAGCCTGGCCAATTCTCGCCTCTCTGGCGGCACGCCAGCGTGGACCGAGACGCTGACTTTCACAAGCAAGTCCGGAGCGGGACACCGCCACCGAGGCGTAGGTGTCCCGAACTTTTCCGCGACCACGGGGAATGTGTTCATTAGAGGGCGTTTAGTCCCGTTGTTTCATCCCGGATTGCGCGGTTGTAGATGGATTATGCGCCGCGCCATGTTGGGGTGGATTCGGCGGTGAGTCTGCGGGTCATGAGGTTGACCATCGCAAGGTGGATCATGGCTTCGGACCGGTGTGGGTGTGCCTCGTAGTCACGGGCCAGGCGGCGGTGGTTCATGAGCCGCCGCCGGCATCGCTTTGCTCGATCAGGCCGCCGAGCGGTGCGGAATGCGCCTGGAGAAAGCCCTGGTCGACCAGGGCTTCAAGGAAGCGGTTATCGTTCACGGGGCACTGCTGGACATCGGCGTCGAGGTCGTCCGCCGCAACCACGCTGACCAGGGCAAAGGGTTCGTCCCGCAGCCCAAGCGGTGGCTGGTCGAGCAGACGAACGGCACGCTGATGCTCCACCGGCGTCTGACCCGTGAGTGCGACCACCGGCCCGACACCTCCGCCTAGCGCGTCGACTGGGCCTCCACCGCCAACATGGCCCGGCGCCTCACTGCGCCCGCGCCGGCCTGGCGCGACGCCCGGGGTTCACTACTTGCCGGGGAAGAAGGAGCCCAGCAGCAGCTCCAGGATGATCAAGCCGACACCCGCGATTCCACCAGCAGCCGCGTTCCGATACATGATCGCCACCACCACCACAGCGGCAGCAATCGCGGCCGGCTCGGGCACCCCCTGCCGCGCTGCCGCTATGACAATCGCCGCAACCAGGACGACCGTGAGAGACAGGCGCACCGCATCACCCATCCGATGCGGCCCTCCGAGGTCCCGTTCGTCCAAGAGAGCTCCGAGCCGCCCCGAGGCGTACCGTTCGCTGATCGTCAACGCCATGCGGGCAAGGTCGTACGCTGCCTTCTGCGGGTCCTTGTCCAGCTCGGCCTCAGCGGCACGCAACGCCCCCACAACTTGAGCCGCATGGCTCTTCAACGGTCCGTTACGCCGCGAGAAGAAGGGGACAGACCCCCGGGACATCCGAGCACCTCGTACGCGCATCACTGGAAGCCGAAGGGACAGCGCTCGGAGGTGAGCATCACGACTTCCGGAAGAGCGCACGATATCCGCGCACTGCCCGACCAGGTGCGTCCATACGTTCACGCGCTCGAAGGTGTAGCCACCTGCACCGCACATCCGAGCGATAGAAGCCAGAAGCGACCACAAAGGGTATGCCAGCAGCAGCAAGGCAATAGCGCCTGCGCCAACGTCGCCGACGAACCAAACG
This sequence comes from Streptomyces sp. NPDC002690, assembly GCF_053592415.1. Taxonomy (NCBI): domain Bacteria; kingdom Bacillati; phylum Actinomycetota; class Actinomycetes; order Kitasatosporales; family Streptomycetaceae; genus Streptomyces; species Streptomyces sp. NPDC002690. The sequence continues at coordinate 45,652 of NZ_JBSFVR010000001.1, forward strand.
GCCAGAGCCTTCGCGTCGCTGTAGTACGGAATCCGCTCGGCGTGTTCGTCTGCTTGCTTCACATAGATCGACAGCCCCTCGCCAATGACGCGGAGGCAGATGTAGGTGAATAGGCCATATAACACCCACGTTCGTACTCGACGTTGGTGATAGCGCCGCAGGGCCACCCGAACCGGACCCGGCACAGGACCGATCCCGAGCACTTCGGCGTCTTCACGCAGCTTCCGTATCGCCTCATCCGCCTGCCGCCTGTGGCGCGCAGCCAGAGGAGCCCACCTCCATCTCATCACCAACCGATCATCGCATCCGGTGACCAGTAGCTTCGACCGTTCTCAACACCCCGCTTACGAGCGCCGTTTGGGGAGAAGCGAACCAGCAGAGCAACGATGGCGAGGCCAGGCTACGAAAGGGAATGAACGCGCTATGTAAGCAGGTCAGAGCACGATGCAACATCCCCCCGCGCGAGGTTCAGGCGGACGGCGGGGCTGTCGATCCGATATCGGCGAAGGTGGCCGGGCGGGCAGTGCCGCTCATCCCGCACCGCAGCGACGCGGCCGATGAAGACGCGCTGCTTGGCGGCTGCCGCAAGATCCTGGCGATCGTGCGGGAGGCCGACGGCCCGGTGCAGGTCAGGGCGGTCGGTGAACGGCTAGGCATGGACGCTTTAGGTAGTGTCCGGCGGATCATGAAGCCATAGGGTCTGACCGTGATTAACCTGCAGGTCCGAGGCGAGAACGGCACGATCGAGGCCCGTGCAAAGCATGGTGTGGTCTGGGGTCCTGAGCTGGCCGGTCTTGATCAGGCGGCATTTCCCATGCTGGGGCACCTGCTGTCGTACGCGGACACCGTTTTCAACCACCGGCAGGTGTCGACCCTGTTGGAGGAGGTACCGCGGCTGCCCGCAGGCGTGCTGACTGATGAGTTCGCGCGCGAGTTGGTCGAGCTGGGTCAAGTAGTTCTTGACGGACAGGGCCTGTACTTGTGGTTCCTCGGAGACTGAGGCTGCAGGCCGGCTCAGCCCCGGAGCCGTAAGCGGATTGCTGCTGCGGTGACTGTGCCGTGGAAGACGTAGGCCCTCTTGTCGTAACGGGTGGCGACCGCGCGGGAGTTCTTGAGCCGGTTGATGGTCCGCTCGACTTCGTTGCGGCGCCGGTAGCGGTCGCGGTTGAAGTCGGCAGGTCTGTCGCCCGCGCTGCCTTTGCGGCGGCGGTTGGCCCGCTGGTCCTTCGGCTCGGGGATCGTGTGCTTGATGCGGCGTCTTCGCAGGTAGTGGCGATTACGGCGGGAGCTGTAAGCCTTGTCGCCGCTGACATGATCGGGCCGGGTGCGGGGCCGTCCGCTCTGCGGGCGGGGGACCCGGATCCGGCCCAGGACCTCGATCATCTGCGGGGCATCACCCCACTGACCCGGTGTGATCAGAAGAGCCATGGGGTGGCAGCCGCCTTCACCGGCAAGGTGAATCTTGGAGGTCAGACCGCCCCGGGACCGCCCGAGTCCCTCGTCGGGGCGGTGGTGCCGGGGCGTCGTCCTTTTTTCGGGACCCGTGGTTTGGTCTTGCGGGCACCGGCCGCGTGCTGGTGGGCCCGGCAGGACGTCGAGTCGACTCCGACCATGCCCCAGTCGATCCGCCCGGTAAGGTCGGCGTCGGCCTGGACCGCCTGCAGGAGCCGGTCCCAGGTGCCGTCCGCCGACCAGCGGCGATGCCGCTCGTAGACGGTCTTCCAGGAGCCGTAGCGTTCGGGCAGGTCACGCCACGGGACACCGGTACGGACCCGGAACAGGATCCCATTGAGCACGGTCCGGTGGTCGTTCCACCGGCCGCCCCGACTACCCGGCAAAGGCAGATGCGGCTCCAGCAGCGACCACTCGCGATTCGTCAGATGCCCCCGACCCATGACCCAACCAACGAGCGACCTGTCGGAAAGTCACATGATCCGCCGGACAGGCTCTAGCCCTCAGCAGGAAACGGGAGCGCGTGGCTACCGTTCACCGGTTGTCCACATTTAAAGCCTCAGGTGTTCCGGCTCACCCACCGGCGGTGTACTACGCACCTCCCCTAGCGATAGTGCGAGGAGCCCGTGGTCGAGCCCAACGATCAGCCGTTGTGACACCCATGTGACGGCAAGTGCAGGATGATGTACTGGAATCTCTTCAACCAGCGCTTGGCTCGACACGTCCCACAGGCGTACGGTCCTGTCGCTACTGGCACTGGCGAGGAATGTCCCGCCCTCACCGATCATGCTCACTGCGTTAACTGCGCCCGAGTGGCCTGAGAGGGCTCCGATGAGTTCTCCACGCGCGGCATCCCACAGGCGCACCTCTCCATGTGCGTGCGCGGTGGCGAGCGCGGTCTGCCCCATCATGGGCAGCGCGCACATTGCAAGGGTCTCGGTTGCGGCGACCAATTTGTGGCGCTGACCAGAGGTGGCGTCCCACAACCACACCGTGCCGTCCTGACCGTCCGTAGCCGTTGCGACATATGGTTGGCCAGCGATTTCCAGGGGACACATGACGTAGATCCCGCTATGAAAGCGGGCAAAGTGTGCGATCTCATTGCTCAGTGGGTCCCAAAGCCATGCGCTTCCGTCGGTGTGGCCCGTAGCTAGTAGCGTTTGGTCGCCGACGCGCACGGAGCACACGGTATAGGCGGGTTTGTTGCCTGGACGTCGGGACGACCGCGGCACGGCTTCTGTAAGGTCAGACAACCACACTGCTCCGTCGTCACCGCACCCGGCGAGGTACGACCGGTTGAGGTGGGTCACAGTACAGAGAGCCCGCACCCAGTCGTGATTTTCACGCAACGAGTTGACGACCGAGCCAGAGCCAGGATCGCGCAGTTGGGTTACGCCGTCGTCACCGCCAGCGGCCAGTAGCAAACCGTTACCGCTGGATGCGGGGGAGAGTGCGCGTACAGCGCTCACGCTGCTGGCGCGCGGCGCCGACGGGTCCCACAGCCGCACGGTGTGGTCGGCGCCCCCACTGGCGATCAGGTCTCGGCCGTTGACGTGCAGCACGCAGAGGGAGTCCACGGAGTCGGAATGGCCTTGGAGCGTAATGGCGATGCGGCCTGTCTCCGGGTCCAGCAGCCGCACCAGGTCGCCGCTCGGGCTGGCAAGCAGCGACTTTCCCTCGACTGTGAGGGCGCGCAGCGTAAAGGCCAGGTCTTCCCCGGGGAGGGTACCTACACACCAGCCGCTGATCGGGTCCCACAGACGAACCGTCTTGTCGTTTCCGAGACTTGCTAGCAGAGTGTGATCTCCCACTTCCACCGCGGACAGGGCGATGACGGAACTCTCGTGCCCTTCGAGGATGTGGACGCGCTCGCCGGTGTCGGGACGCCAGAGAATGATGGAGCGGTCATCTTCGTCTCCGCCCGATGCCAAAAGAGTTCCGTGGTTGACCGCTAGCGTGCACACACTCTCGACCCAGCCGTCGTGCTCCGATAGGACCGCTGTGCACTCTCGGGAGGCGGGATCCCAGATCCGGACTGTTCCGTCCGCGCTCCCTGTTGCAAGGCGAGGCCCGTCGGCCGTTTCGAAGGCGCACAAATCTCGGATCGAGCTGACGTGGCCGCGCAGGTACCCCGCTGCGCGTCGCAGGGACTCGTTCCACAGCCAGACGTCCCTGTCCGCAGCGAGAGCGAGGTAAGCCTGCCCGTCGACGATCAGGCCGCACATCGCACTGATACGCTCGAACTTGGGTGTGAGGCGGCGCACCGTCCGGGCGGTCACTGGGTCCCAAAGCCGGATGGTCCCGTCGCCGGCGGCGCTGGCGAGCAGGGTGCCGGTCGGGGGTCCGAGGGCGCATACAGCGCGGATCTCGCCGCTGTGGCCTTCTAGAATTGCGTCTTCGGCGCGGGAGGCGACTGCTGCCCACTCGGCTCGGTATGGCCCCTTCACTGCCAAGGGCCCGTAGACCTGTCCGAATCCTTCCTGCGCCTCGGTTACGCTGAAAAGCGCCGCGCGCTTGGTGGGGACACAGTCGATGGCTTGCGGCGTCCGGCGTAGAAGCTGGGCGCGTTCCTTGGCCGCTCGGGAGACCGCCGAACTGCTCGCCGGGATGAGGCGTCGAAGATCTGCGTGGAGCGCGTACTCCGCGTCCGCAAGCAGCTCGTCGATGACCCGGCCGCCCACGGCGTGCCGGGGTAGCGAACGCAGCAGGTACGCGGGCGCACGGTCCCAGCCCAGCCGCCGGCCGTAGGAGATGAAGGAGCGTGTGAGGGCGCGCTCGTCGGTCACGTTCGATCCGACCTGCGCGCGATTTTGCCGCAGCGCATCATTTAGAGCTTGGTGGAAGAGCCGGAACACACCCGTGTTCTGATCGCTGACGCCGCTCTCGATGAGAAAGTTCGCGGCTGACGAGCGTGCCAGAGAACGGAGCTGGTCCTCAGTGAGGTGGTGGCCCGTAAGTTTCTCCACTGCAGCGCTCCACAACGGCAGTGGGAGCCCTGGAGCCTCGGCATAGGCCAGGACGCTTAGGGCATCAGCCGCCGGAGCGCCGTCAACTGCAGGCAGTCGTGAGAGGTATTCCTCCAGGGCTGCAGCGACGGTGGGCGTGAAGGCAATATCTGCGGGCGCAACAGCGCGAGTATCGTGCAGGCCGTGAGCGCGCGCGGTGAGACCGGCCACGAGAAAGTTCGCGTCGGCGAGTTCTGCGATGCGGGCAGCAACCGGGCGCGCGGTGCGCTTGTCGGCATATGGGTTATCGGGCCGCTCGTCGCCCAACAGCTGGAGCGTAGCCATGGTGTATGCGGCGAGGTCCGCTGTGGCGAAGAACTCGGGAGCGTCCAAGTCAATGACACGGACCGCCGCGCCGAATGGGTCGAGCAAGCTACCGGCGTCGTCCCTGCGGCGGCTACCAACTAGAACCCGGACATGGAGATCCGCGCATGTTTCAGCCAGCGGGATGGCAATGTGTCGCGCGATCAGGCGGGCCTGCTGCGCGCTGGTGGCCTCGTCAAGAGCGTCGATGACGATGACGAAGGGCGTTTGCGCGGAGGCGGCTCGTTCGGACAGCGCGGCCCGCAGTACGGAGGCCAGGTCGCTCGCGCGTTCGGGAGGCGCGGCCGAGGCCGCAGCGGCGATCTCCTCGGCTACCTCGAGAGCGGTCTTTCCCTTGGCGTGAACGGCGCAGGAGACCGCACCGAGGGGGGCACGCAGGGCGTCGTCATCCGCCGGGAGTGACGCGGCGATACCGAAATCTGCTGAGGTGACCACGCGCCCGAGCACTGCGGACTTGCCCACGCCGGGTGACCCGGTCACCATCAAGACTTTCCGCGGTGCGGTGACGCAGGTCATCCAGCCGATGATCTCGGCGAGCGCTGCGGTGCGGCCTCGGAATCGGAAGCCCTTTTCGGAGTCGGTGCTCACGCCACGGGCGCGCGGCTTCCAGTGCCGGCCAGCTTCCGGATCGTCGTCCAGCGTCCAGCCCCACGCCGCGAGCGCTGTCTCGCCCGCTGCCTCGGCCGACCAGTCGGCGAGCAGCGCGATCTTTTGTTCGGGCAGACACCTATCAGCCTGATAGAGCGTAAAGGCTCGGGCGTCACCCGAGCCGCTGGCTTGCCCGACAAGACCCACGATCGCCTGGTACGTCGATGACCACAATGCGGCACCGCTATAGCCGGGCTTGACGGGATAACGCGATGCTGTGTCGAGTCGCACCCACCCGTAGGCGAGCGCCTCGCCGACCGTCCCGTCCGACGAATTGCCGAATAGGTCGCCGTCGGGGAACCCAAATGCCCACCACGCGTCACCTACGAGGGCGGAAGGCGTCGGCCGCCGCAGTCGCCCTGCCAGCTCACCGGAGACCGGCTCCGAGAGTACGAGGACGGCCACGTCCTGCGCGCGGTGCTTCGCTGGAGCTTTAGGCGCGAACACATCTCGTACTCGGAAGCGCCGGTCCATGAACTGGTCCGACTTGGGGAAGGCCACCCACAGCTCCCGCGCTCTTTCCCACGTTGGGCATGCGACATGCGCGCAGGTAAGCACCCGATGGTCGTCTATGAGGAAGCCGGATCCCAGGGCCTTTTCGTCGTGCTCCGTGCCGTGTACTGCGGCTACCCAGGCATCGGCGCCCGGGCGCGGGCCCGAACCGACAGCGGCGTTCATCGAGGCTCAGGCCCCGTCCGCCGCCGCGGGTCGCCAAACCATGGACACCTCGAAGTTCGCGTCCGTCGAAGCCTTGGCCACGAGCCAGTTGGCCGTCCCACTGACCTTGATGCCGAATTTCACCTGGACCTCCGCAGGCCGGAGCGCCACAGCCTGGTCGAGTACTGTCCGGGCGGCTTCCACAGCCGGCCTTACCGCTTCGCGGACCTGTCCCACGATCTCTGCGGCGCTGACCTGGTGGAACTCGTCTGTCGGCTCGATCTCGAACCGGACGACCGTCTCGTCGTCCAGCGCGTACGACACCACCTGATCTGCCATTGCGGCCCCCTCGATAGATTGCGAACACAGCTTAGAGCCAAGCCGTCGCTCACATGGGTAGTTGGCTGACCGCGCGGGCTGCCCGATGGGTCGCTATTGCTCCTTCCCCGTGCCGCGCGCCTGCCGAGTTCATCGCGGTCGAGGGCAGCCACGGTACTGATCAGGTCCACGTGGGATCCGGATACCCTGGGGTTGCCTTAACGGAGTTTGGTGGATACAAACACGAGCAACACCAACCGCAGCGTCCGTCTGAGCTTCCTCGGTCAGTGAACTGCTCCGGTGCGACTGTAGAGGGAACCTTCGGCCGTACCAACTGACAAGCACCAGGTGCGCCGGGGAGCATGCCACATCTGTCAGCAGGTTCTTCGTCTACTGGTAGTGCAGGCGACACGCACTTCCGACCAGCAAGGATGTCGATCCGGCGCGTTAACAGTTGAGAGTTGGCCCGCGTCTGGTCCGGATCTTGGTGGGGTAAAGCGTGTCGTACCGCGCTGGCTCGGTCGGCGGCCGGAGAGAGACATGGGGCGCGGACGCACGGTGCCCGGACGTACGCCGTCGAATCATGCGAGCACTGGGGGCTGCCCGGTGCAGGCCGCTCTGTCCGCGCGGTCGTTGGACAAGGTCAGTGAACACGTCACCACCGCCCGGCAATGGTTCAACGCGGCCGAGGCTGCGGAGGAAGCCCGCCACGACGCGCAGGCCTATGCTGCCGTCTGCGACGCAGTCCTCGCCTTCACAGCAGGGGACGCGACGGCAGTCGCCTCGGCGGCGACACGGCTGGAAGCGGCGCTTCACCGCAGGGACGCAGGGCACTGGGGTATGCATCAACCCGCATGGCTGCAGCCCCAACTCGCTGCGGAAGTGTCTTGGGGGCGGCTCGTTCTGCGCCTGCACCGTGCTGCGGAACTCTTGCAGGGAAACGTCTGGATGGAGCCGTGGACGGCACCTGATGACGTCCTGAGCGCCTACAGCGCGGCTCGCACGGTGCGTCCGTTGGGGAGCCGAGATGGTTCAGGACTCGCCCTGCTGGTCGAGCCCGCAGTGGAAGACTCCTTTCTGCGGCGCCAGGCGCTGCTGGCTCAGCTGCGTCGAGCCGCTACAGCACCCGAACGGCGCCCCGGGACCGGCTTCGACCACTCCACTGCCGTGGCCCTGGTGTCCGACATTGAGTGTTTTCAGAGTGGCCACTCTGAAAACACTCAATGACTTTCCCTAACAGGCGTTCCGCGTCCGAGATCCGCACGAACACCTCGGCCTGCCCACCGACGAGCCCTCCATCAACGTTACTTGCATACGTTTGGGACGGCTCGTCTGCCAGGGAGTCCTCGAACGACTTTGACGCTCCGAGCCCCCTACGTATCCCTGGCCAAGCCCCAAGGGCGAGTGATCCGCCAATCTGCCAGCTGTTCGAGCCCGCTCAGACCAGGGGACCCCGAAGGTGCGTGGCAAAGAACGTCTCGATGCGCCGCCACGCGTCCGCCGAAGCGTCCGGATCCGGGCCGATGTCCAGGACGCGGAACAGGGGGCGCAGCGGCCTGGGCCCGGCCGGGGCGTCGTTGAGGAAGGCGTGGCCCGCTTGCGGGTACTCCTTGACGTCATGAGGGACGCGATGACGTTCTAGGGCCGCGCCCAAGCGGTCGGCCGCGCCCTTCAGGGTGCGGTCCTTCCCGCCGTAGCTGGCGACGACGGGGCAGGCGTCGGCGAGCACGTCCAAGTCCCTTGGTAGGTTCCCGTAGTTGGCGGACGCGGCGTCGTAGCCGCCGCGTCCGGCCGCCAGCAGAGCGAACGCGCCTCCCATGCAGAACCCGATGATGCCGACCGCGCCGGTGCAGTCACTCCGGCCCAGCAGGAAGGAGCGGGCGGCCTCCAGATCCTGGTGGGCGCGCCCGGTGCCGGACAGGGCCGCGCGGATCGTCGGGACCAGGCAACGCCGTGCGCCGCCGGCGGTGAACAGGTCGGGCAGCAGTGTGAGATACCCGGCGCCCGCCAGGCGCTCGGCCTGGCGGAGCATGACGTCGTCGACGCCGAGTACCTCGTGGGCGACGACCACCGCCGGCCAAGGGCCCGATCCCGTCGGCCGGACGAGGTGTCCCGTCAGCCGCTGCGAACCCCCGACCGGGGCACTCAGGCCGCTCAGGTCAATCGTTTCAACGGCAGGCATGGAGCTTCTCCCGATGGCTGACTGCGGTGGATGCGGTTTCTTCCCCGGCGCGCCGCGACCGCTCACCCGCCCGCGGCTGGCGTCTCACCACCGCACCGGCAGGCTCCGCCTTCCCCGGATGAGCATCCCCGGGAGCCACTCCCCGGGTTCCCCGTCCGCCGCCAGGTCCGGGCAGCGCTCCAAGAGCGTGCGCAGCGCCACCTCGGCTTCCAGACGGGCGAGTGGGGCGCCAAGGCAGAAGTGGATCCCGTGTCCGAAGGAGAGGTGGCTCCGGGCGTCGTGGCGCCGTACGTCGAAGATCTCAGGCTCAGGGTAGCGCTCCGGGTCGTGGTCCGCTCCGGCCATGGCGATCAGCACGATGCCACCGCGCGGAACGCGTACGCCGCCGACCTCGGTCTCTTCCAGGGCGATGCGGGGCGTGGTGGTCGCCACCGGCCCGTCGTAGCGCAGCGTCTCCTCCACAAGCCCCGCGGCCAGCCCCACCGGATCAGCCCGTACGGCTGCCAGTTGCTCGGGGTGGACGAAGAGCGCGCGCACTGCGTTGCCGATCGTATTGACCGTCGTCTCGTGCCCGGCGACGAGCAACAGGAAGGCCAACGAGACCAGTTCGTCCTCGGTGAGCCGGTCACCGCCCTCGTCGACCGTGTGGACGAGGGCGCTGAGCAGGTCGTCCCCGGGGTTCTCGCGCTTGGCGGCGATGAGTCCCGAGAGATACGGCATGACGTGCTCGTACGCGTCTTTCTCCGCCTCGGGACTGGTCGGGGCGAGGGTCTCGTTGGACCAGGCGTGGAAGGCGGCGCGGTCGATGCCGGGGACGCCGAGCAGTTCGGAGATGACGATCATGGGGAGCGGGGAGGCGAACGCATCGATGATGTCGGCGCCACGCGCACCGTTTGCCGTCATGCTGTCCAGCAACTCATCGGTGATCGCCTGGACGCGTTCCCGCATCGCCTCGACGCGCCGGGCAGTGAACTCCCCTGCCACCAGCTTCCGCAGCCGGGTGTGGTGGGGCGGGTCGCTCATCAGCATGTTGGAATTGCCGAGCATGTTGAGGGCGTACGGCGGGTCCCAGTCGGTCTCCCGCCACTCGCGGTGCCAGTCCCGGCTGAGCTGCGGCGCGGAGAAGGCCTCGCGCGCGGCCTCGTACCCGACCACGAGCCACACCACGCCCTGGTCGGGCGTCATCACTTGATGCACCGGACCGCGCTCGCGCAGTCGGCGGAAGGCGACGTACGGGTCGGCTTGGAAGTCGGGGCTGAGCGAGGAGAGCACCTCGATGCCGCTTAGGTCGTCGGGTCGGCCGGCCCGGTCGGGTATCGCGGGATCGGCGGCGGCTTTCGCGGTCTCGGTCATGACGGAAGTCCCTTTCCACGAGCCCGGGTTATCGGCCCCCGCCGACCACTCCGAGTGCGGCGGCCCACTGTAATCGCGCACCTCCACCCGCACAACCGTCCCACTGGCCCCAAGATCACCTAGGCGTCGAAAAACATCAACACAATTCTCTAAACAAAGGCACATATCCGAGTGCGTCGGCAACTCGCCCGCACGGCATGCCGACTCCGCCTCCTGTGCTTCGACGCGGAGGTTGCCCCTCATTGCTCGATCTGTCCGCCGGGAGACCGGCAACCGCCGAGCTCCTGGCCGGATTCAAGCGCCGATTATTTCCGTATGCACCATTTTCTGCAGACGTCGTCCGGGCTCCGTCGCCGCCAAGGCCGCCCACAGGCTGAACTCTGCGTGTTTTCAAGCCAAATGAGACTCAGCCGCACCATCTGCTCTCAGCGAACGGCTCCTCAACGCCCCCTGGACGGGGCATGGTGCGTGTTAGCTTCGGTAAGAAGTGAGGGGCAAGCGAAATGCTGCTTCCGGCTCGAAAATAGTCGGGCAGCAGCTCAACGGACTCGGTCCGGAACCCTCCAGCGAACATGCAACGACAGAGGAGTGGAATCGCATGAGCTCTCGGCAGCTGCCTCTCGAAGCAGGCCAAATTATGCCTTACGCCCGCGGCGGCGCCGGTGACACCGTCAGCGTGGATGCGGTTTACAACCGTCTTCTCGAAGACCGGATTATCTTCCTCGGCAAGGAAGTCGACGACGAAATCGCCAACCGCGTCACCGCGCAAATGCTGATGCTCGCTGCGGACCCAAACCGTGACATTTACTTGTACATCAACTCGCCGGGCGGCTCGGTCACCGCCGGCATGGCGGTCTACGACACCATGCAGTACATCAAGAATGACGTCGTGACCATTGCGATGGGGTTCTGCGCCTCCATGGGGCAGTTCCTCCTCACAGCCGGTACGAAGGGAAAGCGGTTCGCTTTGCCGCACACCAAGATCCTCATGCACCAGCCCTCGGCTGGATTCGCCGGATCGGCCTCGGACATCAAGATCTACGTGGACCAGCTGGTCCGCACCAAGCGGGAAATGGCCGAACTCATCGGGCACCACTCGGGTCAGGAAACCGAGACCATCACCCGCGACTCCGACCGGGACCGCTGGTTCACCGCCCAGGAGGCCAAGGAATACGGCCTCATCGACGAGGTAATGACCGTGGCTCACACGAGGCTTGGCGCCGCCGGCTAGCCCTCACCTGCGCTGACCAGCACATTCATCCACCTCGGGAGGGCCACGCCCAGTGAGTATTGATACGCCCGCATCAGCCTTGCCCCCGCTTTGGTCCGGTCACTCGGGCCCGGAGAGTCGTTATATCGTCCCGCGTTTCGTGGAACGTACATCGCAGGGAACCCGGGAATACGATCCCTACGCGAAACTCTTCGAGGAGCGCGTCATCTTCCTCGGCGCACCGGTCGATGACGTCGTGGCGAACGACATCATGGCCCAACTCCTGTGCCTCGAGTCGCAGGACTCCGACCGGGACATTTCGCTCTACATCAATTCGCCCGGCGGTGACCTCACCCCGCTCACCGCCGTATACGACACCATGCAATTCGTGCGGCCCGAAATTCAGACGGTCTGCCTCGGGCAGGCCAATTCGGTGGCCGCCGTGCTTCTGGCGGCGGGTACCCCCGGGAAGCGGCTGGCTCTGCCGAACGCTCGGATCCTCCTCCAGCAGCCGCACAGTGACGGTACCCAGGGCCAGGTGTCCGACCTGGAGATCCAGGGCCGTGAGGTCCAGCGCCAGCGGGAGTTGATCGAAGGACTGCTCGCCAAGCACACCGGCAGGGACCCTGCACAGATCAACAAGGACGTCGACCGGGCCCAGGTCCTGACCGCCGATCAGGCGCTGGCGTTCGGACTCATCGACCAGGTAGTGGCTCCGCGTAGCATCGCTGGTATGCGGTGAGACGGCAGGACGCGGTGATCTGAGGTCTGCCTGCCGGGCCCGGGTTCCGGATGGCCGTCGTCGACACGATCGTGCCGACGACGGCCATCGTGCTGAGCGCACCACTCCCATGACGAGCGGTCAACATCCGTACACGGCGAACCTGGTGACACGCCGGGACCGCTATCGGCGATCTGCCGGCGATCGTCGCATGTCAGCGGGGGTGACAGCGGTGTCCGGTCTACTCTGCGGGGCCGATCGCCCTGGCCCGGAGGCCGTACAGTGCGTTTCCATGAGCACGGTTACCACACGGTCGATCGCCTACCCGGCGGACGGTATGACGATGGTCGGGCACATGGCGCTCCCAGCCGGTACCGGCCGCCGGCCCGCCGTTCTGGTCGGGCCCGAGGGGACCGGACTGAACGACTTCCAGCGCAGAAGAGCCGATGCCCTGGCAGAGTTGGGGTACGTCGCATTCGCCTTCGACGTCCACGGCGGACGGTGGTTCACCGACCCTGACGAGATGCTGGCGCGAGTGACTCCCCTACTCGCGGACTTCGACCGGATGCGGGAGATCGGTCACGCGGCGCTCGACGTGTTGCGAGCCGAATCGCGGACCGACCCCGACCAGATCGCCGTCATCGGGTACGGCACAGGGGGCGCCATCGGGCTCGAACTGGGGCGCGACGGTGTCGACCTGCGGGCGATCGGTACGGTCAACGCCTTGACCACGGGCCGACCGGGCGAGGCGGCGCGCATCCGCTGCCCGGTGTGGGCAGGGGTCGGATCGGAAGACCCGATCATGCCGCCCGCGCAACGCGACGCCTTCGTCGCCGAAATACTGGCAGCTGGAGTCGACTGGCGTCTCGTAGTCTACGGCGGTGCCTTGCACGCCTTCCACCACCCTCCGGTGAACCAGACCGTGCGTGCCGGGGTGGGGCACCACCCCCGGCACGCACGACGTGCCTGGAACGACGTCGTCGGTCTGCTCGACGAGTGTCTGCCCCTCACCGAGTACTCCTGAGTCAGGGCCGGTCGCGGGCCGCGCACCAGCGGGTGTCGTGCCCCGCGACCCGGTCGGCGGGTACGCGTGTCACCCCCCGCTCCGCGCTTCCTGCCCTTCCGTGTGCAGCACCGAGTCGACGCCGCGGCGCAGGGACCGGGTCGTCGGCGGTGCCGCGTAGGAGAGCCGGAAGAGCATGAGCTCGGATTCCTCCGGCTTGCTGGGGACAAGCGCGGTGAACCTTGTACGCAGCTCGCGCAGAGTGTCGCTCTCGTCGGCATCGAGTCCCGCGCCACTGTGGCCTTCCGCGCGGGCGAACAGGTAGAGCAGGGAGGTATGAGGCTGGAATCCCAGGCCGAGGGAGGTGGCGGTGAGCCAGAGCCGTTGCAGCGCCCGGCCGCCGGTGACGAAGGCCTGTGGGCCCCTGCCTGGGATGGTGAGGAAGCCGACGGCCGACGAGGCGGCAAGGGCCTTGCCGGCGCTCTCCTCGAAGGCTTTGCCGCCGCCGATCTGGCGGACGAAGGCCAAACCGGCCCACTGTCGCGCCAGTCGGATGCCCGCCAGGTCCACGTCGTCCATCCCCAGGGTGGCGATGTCGATGCCGTCCCGCGTGCGCCGCGTCTCCTCGGGGTCCCAGCGGATCTCGCCCATCATTTCCCGGTGCAGTCGTGGGGAAAGCATGCGCAGCCGGTCGCCCGCCCCAAGGATCCGGCCCATCTCATCCAACTGAGCGCGTTCTGTCAGGAGATGGAGCCGAGCACCGCTCTCGGCGGCGCACTCCGTCAGCGCTGCGGCGTGCGAATCGGCGAGAGGACGGACCGGGCCGGGACTGCGGTTGGTGGTGCGGTCCCCGATCCAGTCGAACAGAGCGGGGCGCGGGGCGTCGGCCGCCCGGGAGAAGGTGAGCCGGCAGACCAGGCCGGGGTCGGCCGGTGCGGGGAAGTACTCCACCTGGCAGGCCCATCCCGCAGCACCGGCCGCAAGATGGATGTTCTCCACCGCCGCGCCGATGGCCAGCTGGCTGGCACAGCCTTCGAAGTCGAGCAGGGTCTGCGGCTGTTCTGCATCGATGCGGCAGTCCAACGCCTCGCCCCAGGCGATGAATTGCCAGGGCTGGCTGTTGCCGCCGGACGGCGCCTGAATGCCGTGGGCGACCAGGCGGCGGATGCCTTCCTCCCCCAGACGGGCGTCGGCGTCGCCGGGCGGTGCCGGCAGGAGGAGGGGAGGGGAGACCCCCTCCGCGGCGGATTCGGACGCGGGCTCCGCCGGCGCCAAGGGGAATTCCGCGCCTTCGCGGATCAGCGTGCCGGGGTCGACGAAGTACCGTCCCGATGCCGTGAACTGGCCGAGCAGGAGGCGGCGGGCGGTATCGGTCACCAGCGCTGCCCCCAGACTGACTCCCGAGGCGAGCTGGGGCCATGAGGAGATGGTCTTGCCCGTCTCGACGAGGGAGGAGACCAGACGCTCGGAGGGCTGGTCCTGGCCGAGGATGCGCAGGAGGTGCGGGAGCTTTTCGCGGGTCGTCATCTTCTTGACTCCGGCGGCTGCCACTCCCTGCAGAAGGCCATGCAGGAGAGGGCGTTCCGGTTCGAGGTCGAACCGCTCCACATCGAGCATGCCGCGCTCGTTGGTCTCCATCAGGACCGGTATGCCGAGCGCACGGGCGCGCTCACGGACGTGGACCTTGAGATACATGTCGTCGCACTCCTCGACAAGGAGGTCGGTGCGGCCACCGCCCGCGAGAAAGGCGTCGGTGTTCTCCTCGGTCAGCCCCTCGGGCCAGATCGCGATGTCGAGGTAGGGGTCGATCTCGTACATCTGCCGTGCGGCGATGACGACTTTGGGGAGGCCGACATCGGCGACCGAGGCGCGGAGCCGGTTGAGGTTGGAAAGGGAAAGAAGGTCGAAGTCGGCGAGCCGGAAGCGGTTGCCGACACCCTCCTGAGCGAGGGTGACCGCACTCGCGGCACCCACGGAGAGGCCGACCACGGCCACGGTCCTGTGCGAGAGGAGGTTCTGCTCGTCCTCGGTGATCTTGTAGCGGTTGCGGGACTGCCGGAGCTCGCGGTGCTCGGCCGGCGGCAGGACATGGACGAGCTGCCGAGACCAGGCGTACCACGCCCACGTACCGTACTTGGCGAAGGACTTACCGCCCAGGTGGTTGGTGACCGCAGTGGCCAACTCGGCGGCGTCCGGGTGCCAGTCGGGGCGCCGGGCGGAGAGGAGCTCTGCCAGCTGTTCGGCGCACGTGTCGTGGACGGAGTCGACGGCGCCGCTTTCGAGGAGCTTCGTCAGGACGGGGCGTTGCTCGGCGTCGTCCGGCGCGTACAGCCGCGGTTGCCAGACAGCCTTCCCGTCGGCGGGCGGGATGAAGGTGGCGAGATGCGCTTCCAGGTTCATTGATCTCCTAACGTGCGTTGCCCGCGAACGACCTGAGGCCGAGATCCTCGGCGACGGCAAGGGCCACGTCGGCGGGGATGAGCGGTGCTTCGTCCAGAGCGCTGTCCAGGAGAGCCGCCGCACGGGCGAATCCCTCCTCGCGGCGGCGGATGTCCTCGGCCCGGTTGATGAAGTAGTACGCCGTGATGCCCGGAACGGGGCGATCGTGCAGGGGGCGGTCGTGCCGGAAGCGGAGACCGCCCCGTTCGTATCCCTTGAGGCGTTCGGCGGGACCGCTTCCGCAGAGCACGGTCGCCCCCAGTCGCTGAGCCGCCACGGTGGAGGCGAAGCACAGCAAAGACGAGAGGTTGCGGCCCCGCCAGTCGTTCTCCGCCCAGGTGCCGCAGATCTCGGCCACGGACTCGCCGGCGGCGACTTCGTCCGCCAGGGCACCGCCGAATTCCTCGCTCGCGAGGTGGATTTCGGACGGCAGCTGGCCCGCCGCTTTCCGGTGGATGCGCATACCGCCGACGAGCCGCTCGCTCTCGCCGTCGGTCGCCGTCTCATCGAAAACGGCAAGGTAGTTCAACGGGTCACGGGTGGTGCGCGGGTCCGTGCTTCCGTACTTCGTCACTGTCTGGTAGCCGGTCGCGGAGTAAGCACGCTGCTGGGCTTCGAGATAGGCAGCGTAGGCGGGGTCATCGAGTTGTGCGTCGAGTAGCCGGAGGTACATCAAGAGTCCTTGTGGGTCGAGTCGACTCCGGATCATGGAATTGGCTGCGGACGGCATCGAAAAATACAGGACGCCTCATGGACGGCCCCGTAGTTCTTCGTCTTCTTCGACGCTTGAGCGTCTCGCGGCCATATTCCGGAGCGGGCCTCGACTGTAATCCCTCCGGCTCAGGCACCCTGTCCGTTTTGAAGAGATGATTCAGCTATCTGCCGTTCCACGTAAGGGACAATTTTCAGCCCCTTGATCGCTCGGACCGGGGCCTAGATTGCGCCCCCTCGGCCCAAAGTAGAGGGGTGCGGAGGTCTAAACGAACGATTCACGCCATCAACGAGCGCGGTGAGGCGTGCATGGCCTTGTGCGGTTCTCGGGTTTGGTGTTGCCTCGTGGTGCATCGCGATCCGAGCGGATTCTTCATTCGGGCAGGACCCATCAACGAGGAGGGATTTGTCGACGCTGCAGGTGAGGGTGGTGATCTGGCCCCGCTCGCTTGGTGTCGCGTCCTCGAAGTCGGGCGGTAGGACTCGATGCGGGGATCTCGCTTCCACCGTCTGCCTCAGTGCTGCAAATCGGTCAAACCGGACGTTACTGAATTTCACCACGCCATGAAACGGCCGAGGGCGCGCGCCCGAGGCGCGTCGAGCCGTGAAGGAGATCACCATGGAAACACCGTCAGCGACCGCCCTGGACGAGCTGTGGAAGCTGGTTTACACCAGTTTTCGGTTCCCCTTCCTGCATGCCGCACTGCGCCTGAAGTTGTTCGCTCTGCTCAAGGAGCGGCCTGGTATCACTCGCGAAGAGATAACGCGGGCACTCGAACTGGAAGAACGCGCGGGCCATGTGCTGCTCCTGGGATGCAGCTCCTTCGAGCTCGTGCGCAAGGAAGGCAGTGGATACCACAACACCGCCGCGACCGAAATCCTCGCGGGCGATCCAGACGAATTCATGCCGGTCATCGTCCGCTACACCCACGAGATGTTGTACCGTCCGATGGGCTGGCTCTACGAATCACTGGTGGAGAACGACAATGTAGGGCTGGACCGCGAGCTTCTGGCCGGCTCGTCGGCGACCACGCTTTACGAGCTGCTGGGCGAGGACAAGAACCTCGAAAAGATATTCACGGCTATGATGGAACATCAGAGCCGCTCAGTGGTCGAGGACTTCGTCAACTCCGTGGACTTCTCCTCCTACCAGCACATACTGGACGTCGGTGGCGGCACCGGAACCAATGCCATTGCCTTCGCCAGGCGCTGGCCGCACCTCCAGGCGACCATTCTCGAACTCCCCAATGTGGCGAAGATGGCGGAGGAGCAGATCGCCGAGGCGGGGCTCGTCGACCGTGTTCACGCGGTCGGTGCGGACATCTGGCAGGAAGAGTTCCCCACGTCCCACGACTGTGTCGTATTCTCGCGATTCCTTGAGATCTGGTCGCCGGATCAGGTGCGTGACCTTTTCGCGAAGACCTACCGGGCGCTGAAGCCGGGAGGACACGTGGTGATCGTCGCCTGCGCCCAGGACGACGACGAGACCGGTCCTGACCACGCAGCATTCATGTCGGCGTACGTCCATACGATCGCGTCGCCCGAGGGGCGTATCTACACCCCGCAGGAATTCGAGCAGTGGTACACCGAAGCAGGCTTCGAGCCGATGGGCCGTCAGTACCCCGGGCGGTTCGACGTCATTCTGCACGCCCGGAAGCCCGAGGCCGACTGAGCCGTCCCGCAACCGGGTGCATCTGCCGCGCCGCTCGGTGAGGGTGTGGTCGGGCCGTGCGGCGGATGCGACGTCGGCCTCCGTCCGGCGCCGCAGCGCCGTCCTGCCACGGCTCTCGGCGTCGCGGTCGCGGCAGCGCACCCTGACGGCGGCAGGTCCGGCGCCCCGGGCTATCAGCCGCCATGATGCCGCCACGACAGGGGCGGAACGAACGATTCACTACGCGGAGTGTGCATGAAATCGCATGACAAACTTGCTGTAGTGACCGGCGGAACCAAGGGAATCGGGCTCGAATTCAGCCGCAGGCTCACTCGGATAGGATATCGGGTGGTCGCTACTTATCGCAGTGACGAGGAGTCGGCGAATCAGGCCGCACAGGAGCTGGAGAAGGGTCTCTCGGTCGTCCGGTCCGACGTTTCGGATCCCGATGAAGTAGCACGTCTTGCCGACCTGGTGCTTACCAGTCACGGAACACCCGACGTGCTGGTCAACAACGCCGGCCTGAACATTGACCGACCGGTGCTCGAGATCTCCGACGCGGACTGGCGGCAGGTGCTGGACACCAATCTGTCGGGGCCCTTCTACATGGCCCGCGCCTTCGCTTCGCACATGCTGGTGGCCGGCGGCGGTTCCATTGTCAACATCGGCGCGACCACTGCGATCCGCCCCCGCCTGAACGGTGCCAACTACTGTTCGAGCAAAGCAGGGTTGCTCCACCTGACCAAGTGCCTGGCCATGGAGCTGGCTCCTACCATCCGAGTGAACTGCCTCATTCCGGGAATGATCGACACGGAGGAGATGCGGACTCGATTCCGCACCGCCGAGCCGGAGCACCTGAACTCGCTCCTGGACGAAATTCCGCAGCGGAGGATCGGCTCCTCCGAGGAGATGGCGGACGCTCTGGAATTCCTTGTGGGTGCAGGATCCGCCTACGTAACGGGCCAGAAGCTCATCGTGGACGGTGGCCAGTTCATGTGGTAGGGGCCTCGGCCGCTGACTGAAGTTCGTGAATCAATCACTGAAGTGAGAAACCGCACAGAAGGAGAAGGTCATGCAACCGCGCCTTGAACGCTATCAGGAATTCTTGGAGCAGGAGTACCGATCCGGGTTCACGAAGTCGGACGAGTACGACATCTCCGGGATCTCGGAAGAGCTCGTGAAAAAACTGGGGAGCGGTTACTTCACCCGCATCGTCTTCAGCGGCATGGGCTGCTCGGCCATCGTGTCGGACGTGATCAAGGTCTTCTTCAGCTCGATCAAGAGCGACCTCGAAGTGCATGTCTTCAACGACTACGACTTCGAGTACCTGATACCGCGCTCGGTGATGGAGGACGACCGGACGCTCATCATACTGAGTTCGTACAGCGGCCACTCCAACGAGCCCGTCCGGGCCTTCCACGCCTTGAGCCCGGTGCATGACCGGGTGCTGCTGCTCACCTCGGGCGGCCGGCTCGGCGAGCTGGGGGAGGAGCACGGGGTGTCCATCGCACGCTGGACCCTCAGCAAGCCGGACCGCGAGTACCCGCTGTTCCACGTCGGCCAGTACTTCTCGATTCTGGTCGACATGTTCCTCAAGCTCGGGCTCCTGGACGAGGACCATGGTCCGGAAGTCCGTGCTCTGGCCCAGACCCTGGAGACCGACTTCACGCCTTCCCTGCGCGAGTTGGCGGCCGATGCCGCCGTCCGGAGCGAGGACTCCAACATCATCATGCTCGGCTCGCCCAAGTGGCACGAGAGTCTGTTGAAGCTCGCGAAGATGCACCTCAACGAAATCGCCATGGTGCCCGCGACGCGGAACTACTTCCACGAGTTCTGCCACAGCGAGGTGGCCACGCTCTCGGATCCCGTGCGTCGTCACAGCATCCTCATCTTCTCCGACCCGGAGGAGGATGAATACACCCGCGCCAAGAGCAAGAACCTGGTGGCGTTGCTGACCGCGCCGATCCCGCAGAACGCGAACGTCACGGTGACCGAGATCGAGCTCGACCAGCCGACCTTCATGCGGCAGTACTTCACCGCTCTGGAATTCGTCCAGTACCTGACCTTGGACCTCGGAAAGGTTCGGGAGACGGCGTCGAGGAATCTTATTTCGGAGGCGGCAGGAAATCCCTGGTACCACGGCACCACGATTGACGCGGAGAACGCCGGCTGACGCGTCCGTACAGCCCGAAGGTCGAAAGCGACAGCTGAGGAAAATGGAGCGATCGTGAATTTGCGGGGGCGTAGCACTCTCACGGCCTACCAGCAGGACATCTGGGCGGCAAATTCCCTCTTCCCCGACCTACCGCAGTTCAACTGTTTCATCGATGACCGGTTCACCGGCGAGGTCGACGTCGATCTGCTCAAGGAGTGCCTACGCCGTGCGGTCGCCCGCAATGACGCGTTCCAGCTCCGGATCGACCCCGAGGACGGGACTCCGAGCCAGTGGGCCGAGCACGAGACGTTCGACATCCCGACGATCGACCTGTCCGGGAGTGCCGAACCGCGTGCGGCCTGTGAGGCGTGGATCAAGGATGCGTTCGACGTCGCGTTCGAGGTCGAACGTCACCGGTTGTTCACGATCGCCGTGCTCAAGGAGAGCGAGGGCACCGCTCACGCGTACGTCAAGGTGCATCACATCGTCGCGGATGCCTGGGGCCTGAACCTGTTCATGTCCCAGGTACGCGCCGAGTACGACCAGGTGCGGCGGACCGGGACTTTCGACGACCGGTCCGTGCCGTCCTATCTGGACTTCGCCGAGGACGAGCGCCGCTACCGGGACTCGGCCGACCACGAGGCGGACCGCGAGTTCTTCCATGAGCAGTTGCAGGGCCTCGCGCCGGCCTTCTTCCGCCGCACCGCACCGGCAGGGTCCCGCGGGAGCGCTCGCCACAGCTTCCTGATCGAGCGCTCTCTCATCGACCGCATACGTGAGGACGGGCATTCCGTGTTCGCGTTCGTCGCGAGCGCCTTCTCCGTCTATCTCTCCCGCATCCACGGCAGCGACGAGGTCGTTCTGGGCGTACCGCTGCTGAACCGGCCCACCGACGGGCAGAGGCGGACCGTCGGGCATTTCGCCAACACGCTGCCCCTGAGGGTGAACCCGCGCCAGGACCTCGCGATGAGCGAACTGGTCGCGGAAGTGCAGTCCGCCACCAGGGCGCTCAAACCCCACGAGCGATTCTCCCTGGGCGACCTGCTGCGCGCGGTTCCGCTCCAGGACAGCGGCCGCAAGCGGCTGTTCGACACCACCATCGCCTACCTGCGCTGGCCGAGCCCGGCCGACGTACAGGGCACTACGTACGAAACCGTCGTACAGGCCCGGGCCCATGACGATGACGTCCTGGCGGTCGTCGTGAACGAGCTGGACCAGGTCCGGGACGTCCTGGTCGACATGGACTACGCCCTCGACGTCTTCGACGCGGACTTTCCCATCGAGTCGGTGGCCGCCCACCTGAAGGCGATCCTCAAGGACGCGCTCGACCGGCCGGACCGTCCCCTGTCGGAGATATCCATGGTCGGCGCCGTGGAGCGCGCCGCCCTGGTCGCCGTGGGCAGCGGTCCGGTGACCGACTACACGCGGGACTCCACGGTCCATGCTCTCTTCGAGAGGCAGGCGGCCAGGACGCCGAACGCGGTGGCCGTCATGGCGGAGGATCCCGCCGATTCGCTCACCTTTGCTCAGCTGGACGCCTGGGCGAACCACGTCGCACGCCAGTTGCAGGGCGACGGCGTGACCACGGGTGACCGGGTGGCCGTGGCCGTCGAGCGCGGCCCGCAACTCGTCGTCGCAGTGCTGGCGGCGCTCAAGGCGGGCGCCGCATACGTACCGGTCGACCCGAGCCATCCCGCGGAACGGGTCAGGTTCCTGCTCACCGACAGCGGGGCCAAGTCCGTACTGCTGGGCACCACCGTGTCCGCACGAGTGGTGGGCGACACCGTACCCGTGCGCCGCCTGGAAGCCGACCCGAGCGCTGGTCCCGCGCCGCACGTGCCTGCCGGAGGCTCGCACGATCTCGCGTACGTCATCTACACCTCGGGATCCACGGGGCAGCCCAAGGGTGTGCAGGTCGAGCATCGGTCCGTGGTCAACCGGCTGGAATGGATGCAGCGCGGCTATCCGGTCGGCTCCGGCGACGTCCTGCTCCAGAAGACACCGGCGACCTTCGACGTTTCGGTGTGGGAGCTGTTCTGGTGGTCGATCACCGGCGCCGGACTCGCACTCCTCCCGCCCCGGGGCGAACGCGATCCCCGCGCCATCCTGACGACGATGCAGGCGCACCGGGTGAGTGTGGCCCACTTCGTTCCCTCGATGCTCGGTCCCTTTCTCGATCTGCTCGAAGAGGCCCCGGCGCTGCTGGACGGGATCACCGCCCTGCGCTTGGTCTTCTGCAGCGGTGAGGCGCTGACGCCCGCACACGTGCAGCGGTTCAACCAGGTCTTCGCGGCGGTCGGCACCTCGGCGCCACAGCTGGTCAACCTCTACGGTCCGACCGAGGGAACGGTCGACGTCACGTACTACGACTGTCCGGCGGACCCGGCCGGCGAACTGCGGCGCGTGCCGATCGGACGGCCCATCGACAACATCCGGCTCTACGTGGTCGGTGCTCACGGCGACCTCCAGCCCACCGGAGTTCCCGGTGAGCTGTGCATCTCGGGCGTCGGCGTGGCACGCGGCTACCTGGGCCGGCCCGATCTGGACGCCGCGGCGTTCGTCGACGACCCGTTCACTGCAGGCGAGCGGATGTACCGCACCGGGGACCGCGCGCGGTGGCTCGCGGACGGCACCCTCGAGTACCTGGGCAGGCTCGACGACCAGGTCAAGATTCGCGGAAACCGGGTGGAACTCGGCGAGGTACGCAATCACCTGATGACCTTGGCCGGCGTCAGGGACGCCATCGTGGTGGACCGGACCACACCCTCCCGAGGCACTCATCTGGTGGGCTACTACGTGGCGGAAGAGGGAGCGGAACTCACCGACCTACGGCCCCACCTGCTCGACTCCCTGCCGGAGTTCATGGTGCCCGCCTTCTTCGTCCGGATCGACTCGATACCCCTCACGGCGAACGGGAAGGCCGACCGCGGCAGGCTGCCCGCCCCCGCCGTCGAAGCGGACGGCGGAGCAGCGGCACCCGCCAACGAGATCGAGGCGAAGATCGCGGCGGCTTGGGGGGCGGTGCTGGGAATCGAGGAGGTCGGAGTCGACCAGGACTACTACTCCCTGGGCGGCGACTCGATCCTGATGCTTCGCATCCAGGCCGAGGCGCGCAGGGCGGGCATCCACTTCACCCTGGCCGACATGGTCCGCAACCCCACCGTGGCGGCGCTCGCCGCCCGCGCGACCACTGCGTCAACGGACGTGCGGGACACACCGCTGAAGCCGTTCGCGCTGGTGTCCGGAGTCGACCGCGCCCGACTGGCAGGTCTGGTGGACGCCTACCCGGCGACCCGGCTGCACCTCGGCCTGCTCTACCACAGCAGGGAGCACGAGAGGACGGCCGTGTACCACGACGTCTTCCGCTACTCCCTCAAGACGGTCTGGAACGAGAAGGCGCTGCGCCGTGCCTTCGACGACCTGGTGCGACGCCACCCCGTGATGCGCTCCGCGTTCGACCTCGGCGGATTCTCCGAGCCCCTTCAACTCGTCCACCGGGAGGCCGTCGGCGGGCTGGAGATCGCAGATCTGCGGAACCTCGGTGACCAGGAGGCGCAGGCGGAGATCGCCAGGCACATCGAGGAGCGGAGGTACCACGCATACCGGCTGGACAGGCCGCCGCTCTACCTCTTCCGCGTCCACGTCCTGAACGACGACACCGTGGAGCTGGTGTTCAGCTTCCACCACGCGATACTGGACGGCTGGAGCGTGGCCACCCTCGTTCGCGAACTGCTGCAGGACTACCTCCACCACACCGGCCGTCCTGTCGAAGCCGTCTCGTCCCGACAGCTGCCGTCTCCCGCCCTCCACGTGCGCGAGGAACGGCGGGCCCTCGCCTCCGAGGAGAGCAAGCGGTACTGGCAACGGCTGCTCACCGGCGTCGAACTGGCCCAGATCGACGGGCTGAGGCCCCACGAGTCGGCAGGCGGCGAGGGCGTCATCCACCACCAGGTGGAACTGCCGGACGGCCTCGGTACAGGGCTGGGCCACCTTGCGCGCACCCACGGCCTGCCCGTCAAGTCCCTGCTGCTTGCCGCCCACTGCCTGACCCTGCGGCTGTTCTCCGACACACAGGACATCACCACCGGTCTCGTCACCGGCGGCCGGCCGGAGACGGCCGACGCCGAGAGGATCACCGGGCTCTTCCTGGAGACGCTGCCGCTGCGCCTCGACAACCGGCCGCGCAGCTGGATCGACTCGGCGCGCGAGGTGTACCAGCAGGAGCAGGACAGCCACCCCCACCGTCACTACCCGCTCAGCGCGATCCAGGAGGACCGCGCTGGCGACGTAGTCTTCGAGACGGCCTTCAACTACGTCAACCCGCACGTCCTCAGCTCGCTCTTCGACGGCACCGACATGGAACTGACCGACTTCAGGACGTGGGAGGAGACGAACTTCAAGATCCTGGTCAACGCGGTCACCGACCCGGTGGACGAACGCCTCTGGCTGCGGATGGACTGTGACGGGCGCACTCTCTCCGCATCGCAGGTGGAGAGCATGGGCCAGACGTACCTGGCAATTCTCCGGCAGATGACCGAACACCCCGAGGAGCCGGCCGATTTCGGCTTCCTGCGCGTCTCACCGACCGAGGCGGTACTGCGGACCGACGCCGGGCACCGCACCCCCGGCAGGCCTCCCAAGGACGTCGTACGGCGTATCGACGAGCACGTCGCAGCCACTCCGGACGCGATCGCGGTCTCATGCGGAACACGGCAGTGGACGTACGCCCGGCTCGACGAGGCGGCGCGCCGAATCGCCCAAGGCCTGATCGGCGCCGGAGCACGGCCCGGATCGACCGTCGGCATCGCCATGGACCGCTCTCCCGAAACACTGGCGACCGTCCTGGGCGTCGGGAAGGCAGGCGCCACCTGCGTCCCGCTCGACGTGACCTATCCGCCGGCCAGGCTCGCGGCGATGGTCGCGCAGGCCGATCCGGTGCGGATCCTCACGCACGAGGCGCACGCGCACCTCTTCGAGGACTCCTCCCGGCTGTTGTACGTCGCCGACCTGCTCGCCGCAGAGCCGGCGCCCGGGGGCGGGCCGGACCTGCCGGACATCACCGGCGAGACCGTCGCCTACCTGCTTTTCACCTCCGGCTCCAGCGGCGAACCCAAGGGAGTCGAGCTCCCGCACCGCGTGCTCGCCAACTACCAGGAGTGGCAGATCCCCTCTGCCAGCGGAGCGGCCGGAGGCAGAACCCTCCAGTTCGCACCGCTCAGCTTCGACGTGGCGTTCCAGGAGATCTACTCCACGCTGTGCGGCGGCGGCACCCTGCAGCTGGTCGCCGAGGACGAGCGGAAGGACATGCCGGCCCTGCTGCGGCTTCTGGACCGCGAGGAGGTGGAGCGGGTCTTCATGCCCTACGTCGCGCTCCAGCAGCTCGCGGAGACCTCCCAGGCGCTGGGCATCCGCCCCGCTGCCCTGCGGGTAATCATCTCCTCCGGAGAGCAGCTGAGGATCACCGACGAGATACGTCAGTTCTGCGCGGCGCGGCCG
The DNA here is from genome assembly GCF_053592415.1 of Streptomyces sp. NPDC002690. Classification (NCBI taxonomy): domain Bacteria; kingdom Bacillati; phylum Actinomycetota; class Actinomycetes; order Kitasatosporales; family Streptomycetaceae; genus Streptomyces; species Streptomyces sp. NPDC002690. The sequence goes on from NZ_JBSFVR010000001.1 coordinate 70,977, forward strand.
GGCACGGTCCTGGAGAACCAGTACGGACCCACCGAGACCCACCTGCTGACCCATCACACGATGACCGGCGACCCGGCCCTCTTCCCCGACCTGCCGCCCGTCGGCGTGCCCGTGGACGGGATCGAGCTGCACCTGCTCGACGGCCTGATGCGGCCGGTGCCGCCGGGCGCGAAGGGCGAAATCTACGTCGGAGGGGTATGCCTGGCCCACGGCTACCGCAACCGCCCCGACCTGACCGAGCAGCGGTTCGTGCCGGACCCGTCCGGTGATCCGGGCGCCCGTCTGTACCGTACGGGCGACCTGGCCCGGGTCATGCCCGACGGCAACCTCGTCTGGCTCGGCCGCGCCGACTCCCAGGTCAAGGTGCGCGGCTTCCGGGTCGAGCTGGCCGAGGTGGAACTCGCCTTCTCCAAGCTCGCCGAGGAGCAGGCCGCGTCCGGTATCCGCGAGGTGGCGGTGGTGTCCCGGCGCCGGGAGAGCGGAGACGCGTTCCTCGCGGCTTTCCTCGTCGGCGACGCCGACGCCGTGGACCTGGACGAGGTGCGCAGCCGACTGCGCGCGGTGCTGCCGGACTTCATGATGCCCGCGCACCTGGAGTGGCTGGCGAGCCTGCCCCTGACGCCGAGCGGCAAGCGGGACGACGCACTGCTGCGCCGCATGCCACTGGCCGTTCCGTCGTCGGACGCAACCCCGCCCGTCGACGAGCACGAGAAGGCACTGGTGGGCATCCTGGCGGAACTCCTGGAACTGCCCACGGTGGGCGTCCGGGACAACTTCTTCGACGTCGGAGGCACGTCACTGAGCGCGATGCGGCTGGTGATGACGATCGAGAAGCGCTACGGCGTCAACGTCCCTCTCTCCGCGTTCGTCGCCGCCCCCACCGTCGCCGGTCTGGCACAGCACCTGCGGGGCAACGGCTCCGAGGCCCGGTTCGACCCGGTCGTGCCGATCCGCACCGAGGGCGACAAGCCGCCGCTGTTCCTCGTCCACCCGCTGGGCGGCCATGTGCTGTGCTACGTACACCTTGCCCGTCACCTGCCGCAGGACCAGCCAGTCTACGCGCTTCAGGCGTCGGGGACCGTGGCGGGCACCGAGCCCCTCAGCTCGATCCCCGAGATGGCGGCGGTCTACCTGGCGGCCATGCGGCGCGTGTGCCCCGAAGGGCCCTACGTGATCGGAGGATGGTCCTTCGGCGGCTTCATCGCTTTCGAGATGGCACAACAGCTGCGACGCAGCGACCCGGACGCCTTGCACGGCACCGTGCTTATCGACCCGATCGCCGTCAAGCAGGGGGAGCGGCCCGACGTTGCCGACCACTCGCTGCTGGAATGGTTCTTCTGGGAGCTGTTGTGGATGGGGCGCGGCGGCACCGCACCGGTGGTCTCGCTGCCGGACGGCCTGGAGGAGGAAGCGAAGTTCGACTTCATCGTCGAACGAGCCACCCAGGAGGGCGTCCTGCCGGCGAGCAGCTCACGCACCACCGTGCGCCGCCTGTTCGAGATGTTCAGGGCGCACTGGCAGGCGATCCTCACCTACCGGCCCGAACCGGCTGAGGGAGACGTGGTGCTGCTCCGTGCGACCTCGGAACTGCCGGAGATCCTCCAGCCGATGCACGGGGCCGCGCAGAGCCTGCATACGGACCCCACCAACGGCTGGGGCGAGCTGACCACGGGACGGCTCCAGGTGGTCGACGTCCCCGGTGACCACCTGGTGCTCCTGGAGGAACCGCACGTGACCGTCGTCGCCGAGAACCTGGTTCACGTGATGGCGGTCGGCCAACCGGGCCGCACGCGGACGTCGAAGAGGAGTGGGAAATGACGCAGCACCCCCCGCGCAAGGCGCTTGTCATCGGAGCCGGCATCGGCGGCCTCGCAGCCGCCGCGACACTGCGCCGCGTAGGCATCGAGGTACAGGTCTTCGAGCGGGCTCCCGAACTGCGGCCGGGCACCACGGCGGTGTCGTTGATGTGCAACGCGGTCCTGGCGCTGCGCACCCTCGACATCGACATCGCCCCGGGACTCGACAAGCGTGCCGAGGTCTTCGACGAACTCAAGTTCCTCACCCGGCGCGGCCGTCCGATCAGGAGCATGCCGTTCCGTGAGCTCTCGGACCGGTTGGGGGCCTCGAACTACGCCGTACACCGGGCTGACCTCCAACAGACACTGCTGGACGCGCTCGGCGACGAGAGCTCCATCGAATTCGGGGCCACGGCAGAGGAATTCGTCAGCGGTGAGGACGGGGTCGAGGTCACCTTCGCGGACGGCAGGACCGTTTCGGGCGATGTCCTGATCGGAGCGGACGGCTTCAACTCGGCGATTCGCAGGCAGGTGGCGGGCACCGACGAACCGCGGCCCGGCAATTACGCCTGCTGGCTGGCCACGGTGCCCTTCACCCATCCGCGGATGAGCAAGGGCTACGCAGCGCACTACTGGGGGCGTGGACAGCGCTTCGGCCTAGCCGACATCGGCCGTGGCCGCGCCTACTGGTGGGCGACCAAGAACGTGCCCCCGGGTGCCTCCGGACACCTGCGGCGCGGCAAGGCAGGGCTTGAGGGCCTCTTCGCGGGGTGGGCCGACGAGGTGCGGGAGGCGATCCGCACCACCCCCGAGGAATCGATCGTCCGCATCACTGCCCAGGACCGCCCGTTCCTCCAGCGGTGGGGCGCCGGGCGCACGACCCTGCTCGGCGACGCCGCCCACCCGATGCTCGTGAGTCTGGGACAGGGGGCGGCGCTGGCCATAGAGGACGCCGTGGTCCTTGCCCAGCACCTGCGCGCGACAGCGGATCCGGTCGCGGCGCTGCGCGGCTACGAGGACGAGCGCAGGCCGCGGACGGAGGGACTGGTCGCCGCTGCACGTGCGTTGAGCGAGACCGAGCAGTTGGAGGGCCTTTTCCCCGCCCTCGCCCGTGACCTCTACACGCGGTTCGTACCGCTGTCCAAGCTCACCGGGCAAAACGAAGCGGTCCTCACCTGGCCCCCTCTGGGTTGACCACATCCCAGGACCGCTGATGGCCGGCTCGCGGGTGGGCACACGCGCGCCCACCCGCGGCAGCACCCGTTTCCGTACTTTCCACAGGAGCACCTCATGGATTTCGATCCGCAGCCGGTCGCTCTCATCACCCCCGAGGGCATGCCGGTTGACCATCCGCAGTTCGACGTCACGCTGTCACCTGAGGAACTGACCGAACTGTACGAATGGATGGTCGTCACCCGCGCCGTGGACACGGAGTTCGTCAATCTCCAGCGGCAGGGGCAGCTGGCCCTGTACCCCTCGTGCAGGGGGCAGGAAGCGGCCCAGGTCGGTTGCGCCGCCGCCCTGCGCAACGACGACTGGCTCTTCCCGCAGTACCGCGAGCTCGGCTTGTTCTTGATGCGAGGGATTCCCGCCTCCGCGGTCGGTGCGGTGTGGCGCGGTACCTGGCACGGCGGCTGGGGCTTTCCCGAGCACGCCTGCGCGGCGATGTCCATCCCCATCGGTACGCACGCCCTGCACGCCGTCGGTGCAGCCATGGCGGCGCCCAGGCTCGGCGAGGACTCCCTGACCGTCGCCTTCATCGGGGACGGCGCGACGAGTGAGGGAGACGTGCACGAGGCGCTGAACTTCGCCGCCGTGAAGGCGGCACCGTGTGTGTTCTACATCCAGAACAACCAGTGGGCGATCTCCGTGCCCCTCTCCGAGCAGACACGAGCCTCCTCCCTCGCACACAAGGCAATCGGTTACGGCATGCCGGGCGTACGGGTCGACGGAAACGACGTCCTCGCCTGCCGGTTTGTGACCGAACAGGC
>NZ_JBSFVR010000002.1:0-71719 GCF_053592415.1 Streptomyces sp. NPDC002690
GCGCAACGCGAAGCGGCCCGACCGGTCGGACATGCCGCGCCACGTCGTCCAGCGCCACCGGCGCGAGCTGCGCCGTTCGCTGCGCGGGCTGGAGGCCCCTCGGACGTGGACCGGTGCCCCGCTCAGACCCGCATCGCCTGCGGCGACTCGCGCCGGTCGGCGTCCGGGCCCGGGTACTCGCGGATGATCTCGTACCGGGTGTTGCGCTCGACGGGCTGGAAGCCCGCGTCCCGGATGAGCTCCAGCAGATCGTCACGGCCGAGCTTGCTCGGCGTGCCGTAGTTGTCCGCGTCGTGCGTGATCTTGTACTCGACGACCGAGCCGTCCATGTCGTCCGCGCCGTGCTGGAGCGCCAGCTGGGCGGTCTGCACGCCGTGCATCACCCAGAACACCTTGACGTGCGGCACGTTGTCGAACAGCAGCCGGGACACGGCGAAGGTCTTCAGCGCCTCGGCGCCGGTGGCCATCGTCGTCCGCGCCTGGAGCTTGTTGCGGATCTTGCCGTCCTTCATGTCCACGAAGTCGTGCTGGTAGCGCAGCGGGATGAAGACCTGGAAACCGCCGGTCTCGTCCTGCATCTCCCGCAGCCGCAGCACGTGGTCGACGCGGTGACGGGGCTCCTCGATGTGCCCGTACAGCATCGTCGCCGGGGTCTTGAGACCCTTCTCGTGCGCGAGGCGGTGGATGCGCGACCAGTCTTCCCAGTGGGTGTTGTGGTCGACGATGTGCTGGCGGACCTCCCAGTCGAAGATCTCCGCGCCGCCGCCGGTCAGCGACTCCAGACCGGCTTCGATCAGCTCGTCGAGGATCTCGGAGGCGCTGAGCCCGGAGATGGTCTCGAAGTGGTGGATCTCCGTCGCCGTGAACGCCTTCAGCGCCACGTTCGGCAGCGCCTCCTTGAGGGCGCTGAGCGAGCGGGGGTAGTACCGCCACGGCAGGGTCGGGTGAAGCCCGTTGACGATGTGCAGCTCGGTGAGGCTGTCGTTCTCCATCGCCTTGGCGAGGCGGACGGCCTCCTCGATGCGCATCGTGTACGCGTCCTTCTCGCCCGGCTTGCGCTGGAACGAGCAGTACGCGCACGAGGCGGTGCACACGTTCGTCATGTTGAGGTGCCGGTTGACGTTGAAGTGCACGACGTCACCGTTCTTGCGGGTGCGCACCTCGTGGGCCAGGCCACCGAGCCAGGCCAGGTCGTCGGACTCGTAGAGAGCGATCCCGTCCTCGCGGCTCAGCCGCTCGCCGGCCCGGACCTTCTCCTCCAGCTCGCGCTTGAGTCCCGCGTCCACAGATACGCCTCTCATTTCTCTCCGTAACAGACTTCCCGTAACCGTACGCCTAGCGCTCTTCGGGAAGCTCCCCGACCCGGTTCTCCCACTTCGTGGAAAGCACGATGGTCGTACGCGTGCGGGAGACGCCCTTGGTTCCGCTCAGTCGGCGGATGGTCTTCTCCAGGCCGTCCACGTCGCCGACGCGCACCTTGAGCATGTAGGAGTCGTCGCCCGCGATGAACCAGGCGTCCTCGATCTCCTCCAGATCGCGCAGCCGACGGGCCACGTCCTCGTGGTCGGCGGCGTCGGAGAGGGAGATGCCGATCAGCGCGGTGACGCCGAGGCCGAGCGCGGCCGCGTTGACGGTGGCGCGGTAACCGGTGATGACTCCGGCCGACTCCAGCCGGTTGATCCGGTCGGTGACGCTGGGGCCGGAGAGGCCGACCAGCCGGCCGAGTTCGGCGTACGACGCCCTGCCGTTCTCCCGGAGGGCCTGGATGAGCTGCCTGTCCACCGCGTCCATATGACAGAACCTTCCATTGTTCAGCACTATCGCAAGTCTACGTATAGAAATTAAGGCGAATAGGGCCACAGCCCTGCGAATCTTATGGGTGGCGATCCAGAGACACGTGGCCCTCAGGCGGTGCGTGAACCCCCACCGAGCTGCCCCTCCCAGCGGCGGTACAGGCCGTGCGGCACCCCCGCCGCGTCCAGCACCCGTCCGGCGACGAAGTCCACCAGGTCCTGGATGTGCGTGGCGCCCGCGTAGAACGCCGGGGAGGCCGGCAGCACCACGGCCCCCGCCTCGTCCAGGGCCACCATCTGCTTCAGCGTCGCGCCGCTCAGGGGTGTTTCCCGTACGGCGACGACGAGCGTGCGCCGCTCCTTGAGCGTGACGCTCGCCGCCCGCTGGAGCAGGTCCTTCGACAGCCCGAGCGCGACCCCGGCCACGCAGGCCGTGGAGGCCGGCACGATGAGCATCCCCTTCGCCGGGTACGACCCCGAAGACGGCCCCGCCGCCAGGTCCCCGGCGGGCCAGTGGCGCACCCCGGAGAGGTCCGGTCCGAAGGTGTCCGGCTTCCCGTCCGCCCCGCGCGCGAGCCACTCGCGCAGGTCGTCGCGCCAGTGCGCGTCGCGGAAGGCGATCCCCGTCTCGTCCAGCAGCGTGAGCCGCGAGGCGCGGCTCACCACCAGGTCCACGTCCTCACCGGCGGCGATCAGACCGCGTACCACCGAAGCGGCGAACGGGGTCCCCGAGGCGCCGGACACCCCGACAATCCAAGGCTGTCGCCGCTGCTGACTCACTGAAGTCGTGGATTCCACACGCCGAGAGTATCCGCCCCCCGCGCACGGGCCGAACCCGGAACCGGGCAGGGGCTCCTGGGCGTTGTCACCTGCGTACCGTCCGGTACCGCGGACGAGAGCGGTGCACCAGTGCGTCCGGTCCGGGGAGGAAGCCATGACCGACATCCGTACGAGCTCCGGGGGCGGGGCGGGAGCCGGCACGCGGGCCGTGTCGGCCGCGGTGCTGATGCTGGGCTGGGTGGCGCTGCTCTGGGTGCTGGAGGGCATCGACGTGGCGACGGGCCACGCCCTGGACCCGTACGGCATCAGCCCGCGCGATCCCGCCGAACTGCTCGACGTCGTGCCCGCCGCCTTCCTGCACGGCGGCTGGGACCACCTCGCGTCCAACACCGTGCCGCTGCTGGTGCTCGGCTGGACGGCGGCGCTCGCGGGCGTCGAGAGGTTCCTCGGCGTGGCGCTGACGATCATTCTGGTGAGCGGGCTCGGCGTCTGGCTGACCGCGCCCGCGCACACGGTCACCCTCGGGGCGTCCGGGGTGGTCTTCGGGCTCTTCGGCTACCTGCTGGTCAGGGGCTTCGTGGACCGCCGCGCGCTGGACGTCGTGGTCGGCGTCCTCGTCGCGGGCGTCTACGGCTCGATCGTCTGGGGCGTGCTCCCGACCGACTCGGGCATCAGCTGGCAGGCCCACCTCTTCGGGCTGTTCGGCGGGGTGGGCGCGGCCTTCGTGTTCCGCAGGCCGCGCCGCCGCCCGTACACCGCCGTCACGGCGTGAGGCCGCGCACCACCAGGTCGAGCAGGGTGCAGGCGAAGAGCGCCATGCCGATGAAGCCGTTGACGGAGAAGAACGCCCGGTTGAGCCGGGACAGGTCGTGCGGGCGCACCACCCGGTGCTCGTAGACGAAGGCCACGGCGACGATCACCATGCCGATCCAGTAGAAGAGCTCCGCGTCGGTGGCGAGGCCGAACCAGACGAGCAGCCCGGTCGTGATCGCGTGGCAGACCCGGGCGCCCCAGAGCGCGGCCGGGATACCGAAGCGGGCGGGCACCGAGAGCACGCCGTGCGCGCGGTCGGCGCGGACGTCCTGGCAGGCGAAGATCAGGTCGAAGCCACCGATCCATACGCCGACGGCCAGCCCCAGGATGACCGCGTCCCACGACCAGCTGCCGGTCACCGCGAGCCAGGCGCCGATCGGGCCCATGGCCTGGGCGATACCGAGGATGGCGTGCGGGAAGTTCGTGAACCGCTTGCCGTACGGGTAGACCACCATCGGCACGATCGCGAGCGGCGCGAGCGCCAGACAGAGCGGGTTGAGGAGGGCCGCGGCGCCGAGGAAGAAGACCAGCGCGACCACGGCGCCCGTCCACGCGGAACGCACGGAGACCGCGCCGGTGACGATCTCGCGGGTCGCGGTACGCGGGTTACGCGCGTCGATCTCCCGGTCGATGATCCGGTTCGCGGCCATCGCGAAGGTCCGCAGCCCCACCATCGCCACCGTGACGAGCAGCAGCTCGACCCAGTGGATCGACTCGCTGACCTGGAACATCGCGATCAGCGCGGCGATGTACGCGAAGGGCAGCGCGAACACCGAGTGCTCGATCATCACCAGCCGCAGGAACGCCTTCACCTTGCTACTGGGCTGCGCCGGGCCGTGGCCCAGCGCTGCTTCTGCGGCAGTCACAGTCCGTATTCCTTCCAGCGGCGGTCGACCTTCGCCGCCGTCTCCGGGTCGGACTCGACCATCTCCGGCCAGCCTCCGTCCCGCGTGTAACCCTCCTCGGGCCACTTCCTCGTCGCGTCGATGCCCGCCTTGCCACCCCAGAACTGCTGGTAGGAGGCGTGGTCGAGGTGATCGACCGGCCCCTCGGTGACGGTCAGGTCCCGGGCGTAGTCGGTGTTGCCGAGCGCCCGCCAGGCCACCTCGTGCAGATCGTGGACGTCACAGTCGGAGTCCACGACGACGACGAGCTTGGTCAGCGACATCATGTGGGCGCCCCAGATGGCACTCATGACCTTCTGGGCGTGCTTGGGGTACTTCTTGTCGATCGAAACGATCGCACAGTTGTGGAAACCGCCGGCCTCGGGCAGGTGGTAGTCCACGATGTCCGGGACGATGATCTTCAGCAGCGGCAGGAAGAACCGTTCGGTGGCCCGGCCCAGCGGCCCGTCCTCGGTGGGCGGGCGGCCGACCACGATCGACTGGAGCAGCGGACGCTTCCGCATGGTCACGCAGTCGATGGTCAGCGCGGGGAACGGTTCCTGCGGGGTGTAGAAGCCGGTGTGGTCGCCGAAGGGACCCTCCGGGAGCATCTTGCCCGGCTCCAGCCAGCCCTCGATGACGACCTCGGCGTTGGCCGGGACCTGGAGCGGCACGGTCTTGCAGTCGACCATCTCGATCCGCTTGCCCTGGACGAACCCGGCGAAGAGGTACTCGTCGATGTCCCCGGGCAGCGGCGCGGTGGACGCGTACGTCACGGCCGGCGGCGCCCCGAAGGCGATGGCCACCGGCAGCCGCTCGCCGCGCTTGGCGGCGACCTGGTAGTGGTTGCGGCTGTCCTTGTGGATCTGCCAGTGCATGCCGATGGTGCGGCGGTCGTGACGCTGGAGGCGGTAGAGCCCGAGGTTGCGGACGCCGGTCTCGGGGTGCTTGGTGTGGGTCAGCCCCAGGTTGAAGAAGGAGCCGCCGTCCTCGGGCCAGGTGAAGAGCGCGGGCAGCTGGTCCAGGTCCACGTCGTCGCCGGTGAGGACGACCTCCTGGACGGGGGCGCTCTCCCCCTTCACCTTCTTCGGCGGCACGTGGATCATCGAGCCGAGCTTCCCGAACGCCTCGCGCACGCCGACGAACCCGTGCGGCAGCTCCGGCTTCAGCAGCCCGCCGATCTTGTCGCTGATGTCCGAGTACGCCTTCAGCCCGAGCGCCTTCAGCAGCCGCCGGTCGGTGCCGTACACGTTCATGGCCAGGGGCATCGAGGACCCCTTGACGTTCTCGAAGAGCAGCGCGGGCCCGCCGGCCTTGTTCACGCGGTCGACGATCTCGCCGACTTCGAGGTACGGATCGACCTCGGCCTTGATGCGCTTGAGATCGCCCTCACGTTCCAAGGCCCGGAGCAGGGAGCGAAGATCGTCGTAAGCCATGCCCACCAGTTTGTCATCCTCCCCACGCTCCCCCTCGGGCGCTCCCCCGCCGCCGCGCCGGGGGCGGGGGCGGGCGTACGCGGGTCTACCGTTTCCGGGAATCCGGTCACGGCCCACGGCCGCACCCCAGGAGGAACACATGGCGCCCCATCAGGTACCGCCCGGGATCATCGACTTCTACGCCTCCGGCTACGACGAGGGCAGCCGGCTCACCAAGAGCGCGGACGGGGTGCTGGAGCTGGTGCGGACCCAGGAACTGCTGCGTCGCCACCTGCTGCCCGCCCCGGCGAAGGTGCTCGACGTCGGCGGCGGTCCGGGGGCGCACGCGCGGTGGCTGGTGGAGGCGGGGTACGCGGTCCACCTCGTCGACCCGGTGGAACGGCACGTCCAGGAGGCCCTGGGCACCGGGGCCACCGCCGAGCGGGGGGACGCGCGGGCGCTCCCGGCCGGGGACGCCACCTACGACGCGGTGCTGCTGCTCGGCCCGCTGTACCACCTGACCGACCCCGCGGACCGGAGGGCGGCCCTGGCCGAGGCCCGCCGGGTGGTCCGGCCGGGCGGGCTGGTCGCGGCGGCGGGCATCAACCGGTACGCCCCGCTCTTCGAGCACACCGCCTACGCCCACCTGCACCACCCCGCCATCGGGGAGAGCATCGTGGAGAGCCTGGCGACGGGGGTGTACGACGGCCGGCGCGGGTTCACCGAGGCGTACTTCCACACCCCGGAGGAACTGGCGGCCGAACTGCTCGGCTCGGGATGCGAGGACCCGGTGGTGTACGGGATCGAGGGGCCCGCCTGGTCGCTGCTGAAGGCGGTCGAGCAGCACACCGGGGAGTCGCTGGTGGGCACGCCGCTCTTCGAGTCCGCGCTCGCCGCGGCCCGGCTGGCGGAGCCTCATCCGGAGCTGCTCGCCGCCAGTTCACATCTGCTCGCGGTGGGGTGTCACCCGTAGCCGGTACCCTGACGCCTCACCGGGGGCCATCACGCCCCGCCGCCGTTCTCGGGGGGACTTCCTCAACCATGCTCAGGGCCCTGATCTATCTCCTGCCGCTGGCGCTGACGATCTACGCCTTCATCGACTGCCTCAACACCCCGGAGGACGAGGCCAAGCACCTGCCCAAGGTCGCCTGGGTCTTCATCATCCTGCTGTTCTGGATCGTCGGCCCGATCGTCTGGCTGGCGGCGGGCAAGCTGCGCCAGGCGCCCGCCGGGGGACGTACGCCCTCCGAGTGGCACCGCAACCACCGCACCGAGTGGGTGGCGCCGGACGACAATCCGGAGTTCCTGAACAGCCTGCGCGCGGAGAACAAGAAGGACGAGTCGCTCCTGAAGGACTGGGAGGCCGACCTGCGCCGCCGCGAGGACGAGCTCAAGCGCCGCGAACGCGGTACCGGCCCCGACGAAGCACCGGGGACACCGCCGCCGGCGACCGCCTGACCAGCGGCTCGCTCCGTACGACAGAGCCCGCGCGGGCCGGGAGACCGGACCGCGCGGGCTCTTCGGCGTTCAGGAACGGCCGCTCACGCGCCCAGCAGCCCGCCCAGACGCTCCAGCAGCGGCAGCAGCGCGGTGCGCTCCTCCGGCGTGAGCGCCTCCAGCGCGCCGTGCACCACGCGCATCTCGGCACGTATCCGGTGCGCCAGCTCGGTGCCCTCCGTGGTGCGGGACGCCACCTTGGAGCGGCGGTCGCCGGGTGCGGGGGTGCGGACGAGCAGGCCCCGGGTCTCCATGCGGCCGACGAGCCCGGTGGCGTTGGAGGCGTCGCAGACCAAGTGGCGGGCGAGGGCGCTCATCGGCATCGGCGCGTCGAGCGCGATGAGGGCACGGGCCTGCGCGCTGCTCAGGCCGTGGCGGGCGGCGACGGCGGTGAGGTCGTCGGAGTGTCCGCGTACGACGACGGCCAGGGGCTCCAGCAGATCGTCCGGGGTGGGGACGGCGCGGGGTGCCGGTTCCGGGGGCATGGGGTGGTCATCCTTGGGCAGGGGCGCGGCCGGGTGAGCGGCGCGGAGTAAGCGTGCGGACCCTCCACGGTACGTCGCGGGCGCGCCGCACTCCGATTATTTGACTTACTCAACTTCCGGCAGTTACATGAAAAGCATTGCTTGATGATGTCAACTTCCCCACGCCCCACCCCACCCGCCTCTCCGCAGGGAGCCCCCATGCCCGCCGAGTCCCCGGCCGCCCCGGCCGACGTCGTCGCCCGCCTCCGCACCACCTTCCGCACCGGCCGCACGAAGGACCTGGCCTGGCGCACCCACCAGCTGGAGCGGCTGCGCGCCCTGCTCACCGAGCACGGCGACGAGCTGGCCGAGGCGCTCCACGCGGACCTCGGCAAGAGCCGCGCCGAGTCCTACCGGACCGAGATCGACTTCACCGTCCGGGAGATCGACCACACCCTGGAGCACCTCGAAGAGTGGCTGCGCCCCGAACCTGCCCCCGTGCACGCCGGGCTCGCCGCCGCCGGCGCCACCGCGCTCACCGTGCGCGACCCGCTCGGGGTGGTCCTGGTCATCGCCCCGTGGAACTACCCGGTGCAGCTGCTGCTCGCCCCTCTCGCCGGTGCGCTGGCGGGCGGCAACTGCGTGATCGCCAAGCCCAGCGAGCTGGCCCCCGCCACCTCCGCCGCCGTGGCCCGGCTGCTCCCGCGCTTCCTGGACACCGACGCGGTCGCCGTCGTCGAGGGTGCCGTCGAGGAGACCACGGCCCTGCTGGAGGAACGTTTCGACCACATCTTCTACACCGGCAACGGCACGGTCGGCCGGATCGTGATGACCGCCGCCGCGAAGCACCTCACCCCGGTGACGCTGGAGCTGGGCGGCAAGTCCCCGGTCTTCGTGGACCGGAACACCGACCTCAAGACGGTCGCGCAGCGGCTCGCCTCGGGGAAGTTCCTCAACGCGGGCCAGACCTGCGTGGCCCCCGACTACGTCCTCACCGACCCCGAGACCGCCACCGCCCTCGCGGACGCGCTCGCCGCCGCCGTCGAGGCGCAGTTCGGCACGGACCCCTCGGCCTCCACCGAGTACGGCCGGATCATCAACGAGCGCCACTTCGACCGCCTGGTACGCCTGCTGGACTCGGGCCGTACGGTCACCGGCGGCGCGCACGACCGGGCCACGAAGTACATCGCGCCGACCGTGCTCGCCAACGTCTCCCCGGACGCGGCGGTGATGGGCGAGGAGATCTTCGGCCCGGTGCTGCCGATCCTCACGGTGGCAGGGCTGGACGAGGCGATCGATTTCATCAACGGCCGGGACAAGCCGCTGGCGCTCTACGCGTTCACCGAGTCGCCCGAGGTCCGCGAACGGCTGCTGACGGAGACCTCCTCGGGCGGCGTCGGGATCGGCCTGCCGCTGGCCCACCTGACCGTCTCCGACCTGCCCTTCGGCGGGGTCGGCGAGAGCGGCATGGGCAGCTACCACGGCCCCTACTCGATCGACACCTTCACCCACCGCAAGGCCGTCCTGGACACCCCGCTCGGCTGAGCCCCCAGACCCCGCCCGGCAGAGGCGCAGCAAGGTCAGACCCTGCCCAGGAACCCCGGGTCGGCCGGGCCCATCCGCCGGGCGAAGTCGGCGGCCACGCCGAGTACCTCCCGCATCGGTACGGCGCGGCGGCTGGTGGCCGCGAGGTCGTCCCTGGCCTCCTTCGACCACAGGAACGGGAACACGGAGAACCCCTGGTCGTAGGAGAGCGCGGCGGCCTCCTCGCGCCAGCCGGGCCACCGCAGGTCCCGGTAGAACCCTTCCGTTCCCCCGGAGGCCAGCCAGGAGACCCACCCCGAGTGGCCCGTCTCCAACGCCTCCCACTCCAGCGAGTCGGGGGCGAAGTAGATCATCTGGCCCGGGAGGCCGGGCCGGGCCGCCGCCTCGGGATCGTGGCCGTTCAGCGCGAAGACCCCGCCCAGGACGTCATGGCCGACGATCAGGCCGTCGGCCGGATACCAGGCGGGATCGAGGTCGGCGGGAAAGGCGTTGACCCGGGCGAGGCTCGGCAGTCCGCCGCCGCCACCGCCGAACACGCGGACCCACCCGTCGACGAGCAGGCCGCCGCTGTGCCACGCCAGGGCGCCGAGCGTCGACCCGACGGTGACCTGCATCTGGACCAGGCACCGCTCGGCCTCGGCCCGGTCGGCGGGGAGCACCTCGACCTGAGCCGGGCCGTCCGAGAACAGTTCCCGCACCTCGGGCCAGGCCGGGTTGTCCACGTGGATGAGTTCGTCGAGTGCGCGCATCCCCGGATGATCCCAGCACACGAAAAGCGGCTGCCCGCTCCCCCCGTACGTACGGGAGGGGCGGGCAGCCGTCGCACGTGGTGGTGCGTCAGACCCCGGCGTAGGAGTGCTTGCCGGTGATGAAGATGTTGACGCCGTAGTAGTTGAACAGCCAGCAGCCGAAGGCGATGAGCGCCAGGTAGGCGGCCTTGCGGCCCTTCCACCCGGCGGTGGCGCGGGCGTGCAGGTAGCAGGCGTACGCGACCCAGGTGATGAACGACCAGGTCTCCTTGGCGTCCCAGCCCCAGTAGCGGCCCCATGCCTCGCCGGCCCAGATCGCGCCCGCGATGATCGTGAACGTCCAGAGCGGGAAGACGGCCGCGTTGGCGCGGTACGAGAACTTGTCGAGGGTGGCCGCCGACGGCAGCCGGTCCAGCACGGACTGCGCGAACCGGCCCGGCGTGGCGCCTTCCTCGATCTTCCGCTCGTAGCTGTCGCGGAAGAGGTAGAGCAGGGTGGCGACCGCGCCGAGGAAGAAGACGGCGCCGCAGATGATGGCGGTGGAGACGTGGATCCACAGCCAGTACGAGTGGAGCGCCGGCACCAGCTGGTCGCTGTCCGTGTAGAGGACGGTGGTGGCGATGCCGAGGTCCAGCAGGACCACGGTGACCAGCAGCAGACCCATCCAGCGGACGTTCTTCCGCAGCAGGAGCAGGATCAGGTAGGCCGCGACGGCGACCGTGGAGAAGGTGATCGAGAACTCGTACATGTTGCCCCAGGGGGCGCGCTCGACGGAGAGCGCGCGGGCGACGACGCCACCCGCCTGTACGAGGAAGGCGAGCACGGTCATCGAGACCGCGATCCGGCCCCACAGGTCGCCCTGGAAGGTGCCTCCGGAGGCACCGGGGCCGTCCGGGACGTCCCGGGTGCCGGCGGCGGACCGGGTGACCACCTTCGGGCGTTCCAGCACGGTGGTCGCGCCGCCCGCCTGCTTGACCTGGACCTTCGGCGCCGACGTGGCGGCGGCCCCGGCCCGGTTGGTGGCGTCGAGCGCGGCGGCCGTGCGGCCGACCTTGCTGCGGCTGCCGAACACCCATTCCGCGATGTGCGCGAGGAAGGCCAGGGTGTAGACGGCCATCGACGAATAGATCAGCACATTGCTGGTGTGCGCCAGATTCTCGTTGGTGGCGGCGGCGAGATTCACTTCTCAGCCCCTTCGGCAGTTGCTGCGGCAGGTACGTCGGGACCGGGTTCGGCCACGGAGTCGGACTCCGGCCCCTGGTCGGGGTCGGGCTGCGGATCGGGTGCGGTCGGCGCGGCGTCGTTCAGAGCCACCGCCAGGCCGAGCAGTTCCTCGGGCAGCTTCGCGGACTCGCTGCGGCCGAGTCCGGCCATCTCCACGACGGTCACCCCGTCGGCCCCGCGCACGGCCCGCACCCAGACGCGGCGGCGCTGGATGAAGAGCGAGCCGGCGAGTCCGGTGATGGCGGCGATGGCCCCGCCGAGCGCCCAGCCGGCGGCCGGCTGCTCCGAGATCTGGAAGCTGGCCCACTCCTCGACGCCGTCGAAGGTGATGGAGCCGGCACCGTCCGGGAGCTGCATGGTCTCGCCGGGCGCGAGGCGCTGCTTGAGGTTGTTGCCGTCGGCGTCCTTGAAGGGCTTCAGCTTGTCCGTGTTGAGCTCGTAGACGTTCTGCGGAAGGCCGGAGTCGACGCCGAGGCTGCCGTGCAGCGCGTTGAGCGCCAGCACCGGGTTCTCCGCGCCGGGGAACTGCGAGAGCATGTCCCCGCTGCCCGCCCCGGCGAAGGTCGGCACGAAGAACGCGTTGAAACCGAGCTGGTCCCGCTTGCCGTTCTTGTCCTTGTAGCCGTCCATGACCTTGATGGCGCCGGAGGACGTGATGTTGGCGTCGCGCGGCAGCAGCGGCACCGCGGACTTGAAGACCTGCTTGCCCCTGCCGTCCCGGACGGTGACGACCGGGGCATAGCCGTGCGAGATCAGGAAGATCTTGGTGCCGTCGATCACCAAGGGCTCGTTGACCTTGATGACGCCCTTCTTCTCCTTGCCGTACGCGCCCTCGGCGTACGTCACACGGGCCTCGAAGGTGCGGGCCGTGCCCCGCTGGGGGCCGGTCTTCTCGTACGTGCCGACGAAGTCGTCGAGGGTGAAGCTGAAGGGGACGAGCGAGTCCGCGTCGTACAGCGACCCCGGGTTCCAGTCGTCGTACTGCGTCAGCGTGTTGGAGAAGCCGTCGCCTTCGGTGACGAGCTTGCCGCCCTGGAACTTGAAGAGCGAGCCGGTCGCGAAGGCCACCAGCATCACGATCAGCGCGACGTGGAAGATCAGGTTGCCGGCCTCGCGCAGATAACCCTTCTCCGCCGCGACCGCGTCCCCCACCGCGTGCGAGCGGAACCGCCGCTTGCGCAGCAGGGCGAGCGCGACCTCGCGGACCTGCTCGGGCTCGGCCTCGGTACGCCAGGTCGTGTAGGCGGGCAGCCGCGTCAGGCGCTTCGGGGCGTGCGGCGGCCGGCTGCGCAGCTGGCCCACGAACTGGAGGCTGCGCGGCACGATGCAGCCGATGAGCGAGACGAACAGCAGGATGTAGATCGCGGAGAACCACACCGAGCTGTAGACGTCGAAGAGCTGGAGCTTCTCGTAGATCGGCGTGAGCGTGGTGTGCGCGTTCTTGAACAGCAGCACCTTCAGCTGATCCACGCTGTTCTGCGGGATCAGCGAGCCGGGGATGGCGCCGAGCGACAGCAGGAAGAGCAGGATCAGCGCGATCCGCATCGAGGTGAGCTGGCGCCAGAACCAGCGGATCCAGCCGACGACGCCCATGGCGGGCAGCCCGGCCTCACGGTCGGGGCGCTCCTCCACGGGTGCGGTGGAGAGCTGCGCCCCTGCTTCCGAGAGCTCTCGGGTGTCCTGCTCGGCGCCGCGCGCGTCGCCGCGCTCGTCAGTGGTGTTCAGCTTGCTCAATGGAACTCAGATCCCCACAGTGAAACCGTTGGACCAGCCCTGTACGTCCTGCATGAACGTGGCCCAGAGGCCGGTCAGCAGCAGGATGCCGGTCGCGATCATCATGACGCCCCCGATGCGCATGACCCATGCGTAGTGGCGCTTGACCCAGCCGAATGCTCCCAGCGCCTTACGGAAGGCGACGGCGGCGAGGACGAACGGGACACCGAGTCCCAGACAGTACGCGACCGTCAGAAGTGCCCCGCGCTCGGCGGTGCCCTGGTCGAAGGCGAGCATGGACACCGCGCTCAGCGTCGGGCCGAGGCAGGGGGTCCACCCGATCCCGAAGAGCGCGCCCAGCAGCGGGGCGCCCAGCAGCCCGGTGACCGGTCTGCGGTGGATGCGGAACTCGCGCTGGGTCATCCACGGCATCAGCCCCATGAAGAAGACGCCCATGAGGATCATCAGCACGCCGAGGACCCGCTGGAGGGCCTCGCTGTGTTCCTGGAGGTTGCCGCCGAAGTACCCGAAGAGCGCGCCGCCCGACACGAACACGGCGGTGAAGCCGAGGACGAAGAGGGAGGCGCCGCCGACGATCCGGCCCCGCCGGGCGTTCGCCAGGTCGGTGCCGCTGATACCGGTGACGTAGCTCAGGTAGCCGGGGACCAGCGGCAGGACGCAGGGCGAGAAGAACGACACGAGACCGCCGAGGAGCGCGATCGGCACGGCGGCCAGCAGCGCGCCGTTGACGACCGTCTCGTTGTACGTGGCGGCGGCGAGAGCGGTCACCGGGTCACTTCTCCGCGATCAGCGGGTCGATCATCTTGTGCAGCTGTTCCGTGTCGAGCGCCTGGAGGGTGCGGGCGGCGATGCGTCCCTCGCGGTCGATGACCACGGTCGACGGGATGGTCTGCGGGTTCAGGGTGCCCTTGGGGAAGCGCAGGATGAGCTTCCCGACCGGGTCGTAGAGGCTGGGGTAGGTGATGCCCGCGTCCGCCTCGAAGTTCACGGCGGCGTCCTTCTGGGTGTCGCGGGTGTTGATCCCGACGAACTGGACGCCCTGTCCCGCGGTCTCCTTGGAGACGGCGGCGAAGTGCTTCGCCTCCGCCCGGCAGGGTCCGCACCAGGAGCCCCAGACGTTGACGACGACGACCTTGCCCTTGTAGGCGGAGGCGACGTCGAGCGCCTCGCCCTCCAGCGTGGTGCCGTCGAGCTTCGGCGCGGCTCTGCGGTCCTTCACGGCCACGGTCGAGATGCCGCCGCTGCCGGTGACGAAGTTGGTGTCACCGCCGCCGCCCGACTTGATGTCGCTCCCGCCGCACGCGGACAGGGTCAGGGCACCGGCCACGACGACGGTCGTGGCGGCGAGCAGGGTGAAGCGGCGTCGGGGTGCGCGGCCATGGCTCATGTGAAAAGTTTCGCATGACGGATCCGGGGATCTTGGGCACCCCCCTCGGTGCCCGTAAAGCCCCTTGTCAGGCCTGCTTAAAGAAAGTGTTCCAGCCACCCGCGGGCGCCTGACCGACCTCCAGCGTACGGAGCTTCGCCAGGACTTCCGGATCCTGGACATCCAGCCAGTCCACGAACTGACGGAATGAGACGAGCCGCACGTCCGGCCGTCCGGCCACTTCCTTGATCACCTCTTCCACGGCGTCCATGTAGATGCCGCCGTTCCACTCCTCGAAGTGATTACCGATGTAGAACGGCGCGCGATTCGTCTCGTACGCACGGCGGAAGCCGGCGAGATAGGAACCGGCCGCCTGTTCGCGCCAGCCGGGGTAGCGGGAGGGCATGCCCCGGGTCGAATTCTGCGACTGGTTGGCGAGAATGTTGTAGTCCATCGAGAGGACCTCGAAGGAGTGACCGGGGAACGGCATTCCCTGGAGCGGGAGATCCCATACGCCGAAACGTTTCTCCGGCCACATCTGCACCCCGCCCGGCGAACTCGCGTCGTAGCGCCAGCCGAGCCTGCTCGCGGTCGGCAGCAGGTTCTCCTGGCCGAGGAGGCACGGGGTGCGTCCGCCGACGAGTTCCTTCCGGTAATCGAAAGGCAGCGGTTCGACGCCCTCCCACCCACTGTTCGTACGCCATTGCGTCACGAACGAGACGGCCTGATCGATCTCGCTCTGCCACTGCGCGGGCGTCCAGTCCTCGACCGATCCGGAACCGGAGCAGAAATGCCCGTTGAAGTGAGTGCCGATCTCGTGCCCGTCGAGCCACGCCTCGCGCACGTACCGCAGGGTCATCTTGACGTGCTCATCGGTGAGGTAGCCGATGTCCGAGGCGCCGCGCGGATTGTTGGGCGGCTGGTAGAGCGATTTCTTCGACTCGGGCAGCAGGTAGATCCCGGAGAGGAAGAAGGTCATCGCGGCGTCGTGCTCCCGGGCGAGTTCGAGGAAGCGCGGAAAAAGGCCGTTGCCGACCTCGCCCGCCCCGTCCCAGGAAAAGATCACGAACTGCGGAGGCGTCTGGCCGGGTTCGAGCGGGACGGGCGCGTCGGGCTGTTTCGGCTGCTTTCCCGTGTCGGAGGTGGAGCCGTCACCGATCAAGCGCGCGGCGTTGTTCGCGGGCCCCTTTCCGTGCTCCTGCCGTCCACCGGAACCGGGCGTGTCGCCGAGAGGCGTGGCCGCGGCGCCCGGGGAACTCTTTTCCGGACCCGGGTCCGCCCCGCCCCCGGAACCGAGTGAGCCGCAGCCCGCGATTCCCGCGGCGGCTGCGGCTCCCAGGCCCGCTCCCAGCAGTCCCCTCCGATTGATGTTGTCCGCATGTTTCTGGTTCACGTCCACGTCCCCATCGGCGGTCGTTTTATTTCACGTACATACAAACTGCCGATGACTGAGATGAGAGGAGCGACGCGGCGGTTCCTCTGATTAAACGATTTTCACCACACGACCGGACCCTCACCGGGTCTTCACACCGAAGCCCCGCCCCGGACCCCCGTGCGCCACCCCGCCCCCGGCCCCCGGCCCGGACGGCCGCACCGGCCGCTCTCCCGGCGACCGCGCGGGCTGACAACCGCGCCACAGGGGTGGCACAGTGGAGCGATGTTCCCGCGCCGGCCGTCGTCCCCCCAAGAAATGGCTCGTACCGCGTCCGAGGTGACGGATCTGCTCGCGGTCCTCTGGGGCAGAGCCCAGGCCGACGCCCCGACGGGTCCCACCTCCCCGTCCCAGCTGCGCGCGCTGCTGGCGATCGAGCGCCGGGAGGGCGGCAACATGCGGGCCCTGGGCGAGGCGCTGGGGTCCACCCCGCCCGCGACGAGCCGTCTCTGCGACCGGCTGGAGGCGGCCGGGCTGGTCGAACGCCGTCTGAGCGCGGCCAGTCGCCGCGAGATAGAGCTCTACCTCAGCCGCCCCGGCCGGGCCCTGCTGGACGAGATCCGGGCCGCCCAGGTGCGGGAGGTGTCCCTGGTCCTCGCGGCGATGGAGCCCGAGGCGGCCGAAGCGCTGCACAAGGGCCTCACGGCGTTCCGGGACGCCGCCGCGGTGGCCGTGGACGGGGACGCGTACGGGCGGGACGCACCCGCCTGGCTGGCCAACCCCGCCTGACCGCGACGCCCGGTCCATCCCCGGACCGACCCCGCCCGTCGAGCCTCCCGGGCCCACCAAGTCGGCGGAGGGAACGTACCGTTTCGTCCCGCACCGCCTCGACCAGGGCTGTTTACTTCTTGCAATTGTTGTCAGTGAACAACTATTACCTCTAGTCTCGTCGCGGACGCATCGTGCGGCCCCATGGCCGGCCGGTCCATGGTGAGAGGAGGCACAGCGCCTTGGGCACCCCGCCCCCCACCGTCCTCGCACCTCGTGACGGCAGCTCCTACGAGCCGTCGCGCACCGGCAACGCCTCTCCCCTCCCCACCTCCCGTACCGCACCGGGCTTCGAGCTGTGGAGCGGCGACGGGCCGAGCGTCCTGCTGGTCGAGGACGATCCCGGCGACGCCCTGCTGGTGGAGGAGATGGTCGCCGACAGTGGAGTGGCCATCACCCTCTCCTGGGCGCGGACGCTCGCGGAGGCGCTCGAAGCCCTCGACCGGGAAACCCCCCAGTGCGTCCTGCTCGACCTCCACCTGCCCGACTCCCAGGGACTCGGCGCACTGGACACGATCCTCTCCCGCTCGCCGGACGCGGCCGTCGTCGTCCTGACCGGGCTCGCCCAGGAGGAATCCGGCCTCGCCGCCGTCGCCGGCGGCGCCCAGGACTACCTGAACAAGGGACGGCTCGAAGCCGACCTCTTCGTCCGGGCCATCCGCTACGCGATACAGCGCAAGCGCGCCGAGCGCGCCGCCGCCGACCTCCGGGAGAGCCGGATGCTGGCGGCGGAGAACAGCCGGGTCGAACGCGGCCTGCTGCCCACCCCGCTGCTCCTCGACGACACCCCCCAGGTCTGCTCCCGCTACCGCCCCGGCCGTGCCCAGACCCTCCTCGGCGGAGACTTCTACGACGTCGTCCAGACGCCCGACGGCACCACGCACGCGGTCGTCGGCGACGTCTCCGGCCACGGCCCCGACGAGGCGGCGCTCGGGGTGTGCCTGCGGGTCGCCTGGCGCTCCTTCATCCTCTCCGGGGCACGCGGCCAGCGGCTGCTGGACCTGCTCGAACAGATGCTGGTGGCCGAGCGGTCCGGCCCCGAGATCTTCGCCACCCTCACCACACTCAGCCGGGCCGCCCGCGCTCCGCACGTCGAGGTCATGCGCGCAGGACACCCAGGTCTTCTGGTGCGCCCGCCGGACGGCCCGGTCCGCCTGGAGGAAGTGCCGGGCGGCCCCGTGCTGGGCCTGATCCCCGGCCGCGCGCACTGGCCGGTGACCCTGCTGGAGGCGCCCCGGGGGACGCGGCTCGCGCTCTTCACCGACGGCCTCATCGAGGGCCGCACCGGCAAGGGGTACGAACGCCTCGGTGAGGACGGCCTCGTGGAGATCGCACGCGAGTACGCCCACCTCCCGGCCGACGACTTCGTGGACGCGGTCGTCCAGCGGTGCGAGGACCTCGCCGCCGACAGCGGCGGACTCGCCGACGACGTGGCCGTACTCCACCTCGGCTGGACGGACACCGTGTGACGGCGGCGCCGTTACCCACCTCCCCGCCCCGCCCGCTGACTCCGGCCGCTCCGCCGTCGGAGGGGCTCGGCGCGAAGGGCCCGGTCCCGGCCCTCCGGGCACCCCCCCAGTCCCGTTACTCTGCTCGCCCCCGAGCAGCACCCTGGTGAAGAAAGCCGACCGAACTGTGACGAACTACCTGGCCGTGGAACGCGCCCTGCGTACCGCCGCGCCACACGCCCTGGTGGAGGCCGCGCGCGCCGCCCTGGCCGAGCACTACGGCGCCCGGGGCATCGAACTGCTGCTGGCCGACTACAGCCTGACGGTGCTCCAGCCGGTCGACGCCCCGGCACGCACCGAGGGCCCCGTGCCGGTGAACGGCAGCCCCGAGGGCCGCGCCTTCGGCAGCCAGACACCGTACGAGCACACCGCGCCGGAGCGGGACGGATCGGTCGTGCTCCATCTGCCGGTGTCGGTCCGGGGCGACCGGCTCGGCGTCCTCACCGTGGTGCTCCCCCGGGACCGGCGCACCACCGAGGCCGTCCACGACCTCACCGAGATCGCCCGGCTCCTCGGCCACGAGATCATCGTCGCCGAACGCGACACCGACCTCTATCTGCGGGCCCGCCGGGTCAGCCGGCTGACCCTCGCCGCGGAGATGCAGTGGCAACTGCTGCCCGCCCGCGCGTGTTCGCGGCCCGAGTACGCCATAGGCGCCCAGCTGGAACCGGCTTACGCCATCCACGGCGACAACTTCGACTGGTCCACCACCGCCGACACCCTCACCCTCACCGTCACCAACGGCATGGGCGAGGGCATCGAGGCGTCGCTCCTCACCAACCTGGCCGTCAACGCCCTGCGCAACGCCCGCCGGGCCGGCATCGGCATAGCGGACCAGGCGGCCCTCGCGGACCAGGCGCTGTACGCCGAGTACCGGGGCGCGGCGCACGTCTCGACGCTGTTGCTCACCTTCGAGCTGGCCACCGGCAACGTCCAGGTGGTGGACGCCGGTTCGCCGCAGCTGTGGCGCAGGCGCGGCAAGACCGTGGAGCGCGTCGAGCTGGAGGCGCAGCTCCCGCTCGGCATGTTCGACGAGACCGCCTACGTGGTCCAGGAGTTCCAGGTCCTCCCCGGGGACCGGCTGGTCTTCGTCAGCGACGGCGTCTACGCGACGGCGAACCGCGCCGGGGAACCGTACGGCGAACGGGCGCTGGCCCGGGCCATCCAGGCGGCAAGCCTGCTGCACGCCCCGTCCGTGCCGAGGGCCGTCCTCCAGGCGCTGGCCGGGCACCGGGACGCGGAGCCGGAGGACGACGCGCTGGTCGTCTGTCTCGACTGGTTCGGCGCGAAGGGCGGCCCGGAGGGCTGAGCCGCCCACGCACGATCCCGGGGGCGGGCCACTCGCCGTGGCCCGCCCCCGGGATCGTTCCTGCCCTGCCCGCGTCCGTCGCTCAGGCGCCGAACGCCTTCGACTTGCCCTTCACCGGCTTCGCCCCGGCGAGCAGGTGCGCGGGCACCAGATCGCGGGCGGGCTCGGAGTAGCCCACCGAGACGATCTTGTCGCCCTGGTAGGTGAAGCTGGTCAGCGAGGCGAGGGTGCACTGCCGCTTGCGCGGGTCGTGCCAGAGCCGGCGGCGCTCCACGAAACTGCGCACGATCCAGATCGGCAGCTGGTGGCTGACGCAGACCGCCTCGTGGCCCCGGGCCGCGTCGCGCGCGGCGTCCAGGGCGCCCATCATCCGCACGACCTGCTCGACGTACGGCTCACCCCAGGAGGGCTTGAAGGGGTTGGTGAGGTGCTTCCAGTTGTCCGGCTTGCGCAGCGCGCCGTCGCCGACGCCGAAGGTCTTGCCCTCGAAGACGTTGGCGGCCTCGATCAGCCGTCCGTCGGTGGCGAGGTCCAGGCCGTGCGCCTTGGCGATCGGCGTGGCGGTCTCCTGGGCGCGCTCCAGCGGGGAGGCTACGACATGGGTGATGTCGCGCTGTGCCAGGTGCTCGGCGACCCGGTCGGCCATCTTCCGGCCCAGCTCGGAGAGGTGGTATCCGGGCTTGCGCCCGTAGAGCACGCCCTCCGGGTTGTGCACCTCGCCGTGGCGCATCAGGTGGACGACGGTGATGTCCTGAGGGGAACCGTTCTCGCTCATGCGGTGGCCTCCGAGGCGGCGCGGGCGGCGGCGGGCAGGGCGTCGGCGATGCGCTCGACGGCCCGCGAGTCGTGGGCGGTGGAGACGAACCAGGACTCGAACGCCGAGGGCGGCAGGTAGACGCCCTG
This sequence comes from Streptomyces sp. NPDC002690, assembly GCF_053592415.1. NCBI lineage: Bacteria > Bacillati > Actinomycetota > Actinomycetes > Kitasatosporales > Streptomycetaceae > Streptomyces > Streptomyces sp. NPDC002690. Next base: position 20,185 of record NZ_JBSFVR010000002.1, read on the forward strand.
GGACAGCATCGAGTGGAAGAAGGCGGTGTAGCGGAACGCCTCCTGCTTCTTCGCGTCGGCGTAGTTCCGGACCGGCTCGTCGGTGAAGAACACGGAGAACATGTTGCTCGCCGTGGACACGTGGTGCGCCACGCCCTCCTTGCTGAGCGCGCCGCTGACCAGGCCCTGGAGCTCCGCGGAGACCGCGTCGACCTTCGCGTACGCGGCGTCGTCGAGCAGCCGCAGCTGCGCGAGGCCGGCGGCGGTGGCGATCGGGTTCCCGGAGAGGGTGCCCGCCTGGTAGACGGGACCGGCCGGGGCGAGGTACGCCATGACGTCGGCGCGGCCACCGAAGGCCGCGGCCGGGAACCCGCCGCCCATGACCTTGCCGAAGGTCATCAGGTCGGGCCGCACGCCGTCGATGCCGTACCAGCCGGCCTTCGAGGTGCGGAACCCGGTCATGACCTCGTCGGAGATGAACAGGGCGCCCTCGGCGGCGCACAGCTCCTTGAGCCCGGCGTTGAAGCCGTCCACCGGCCGGACGACGCCCATGTTGCCCGCGGCGGCCTCGGTGATCACACAGGCGATCTCGCCGGGGTGCGCGGCGAAGGCGGCGCGGACGGCCTCCAGGTCGTTGTAGGGCAGCACCAGGGTGTCCCCGGCCTGCGCGCCGGTCACCCCGGGGGTGTCGGGCAGCGCGAAGGTGGCGACACCGGAACCGGCCGCGGCCAGCAGCGCGTCGACGTGCCCGTGGTAGCAGCCGGCGAACTTCACGACCTTGGCCCGGCCGGTGAAGCCGCGCGCCAGCCGGATCGCGGACATGGTCGCCTCGGTGCCGGAGGAGACCAGGCGCACCTGCTCGACGGGCTCGACGCGGGCCACCATCTCCTCGGCCAGCGCGACCTCGCCCTCGCCCGGCGTACCGAAGGAGGTGCCCCGGCCGACCGCCGCCTGGACGGCGCCGATGACCTCGGGGTGGGCGTGGCCGAGGATCATCGGCCCCCACGAGCAGACGAGGTCGACGTACTCGCGACCGTCCGCGTCGGTGAGGTACGGACCGGTTCCGGACACCATGAACCGGGGCGTACCGCCTACGGCGTTGAAGGCGCGCACCGGCGAGTTCACGCCACCGGGCGTCACGACGGACGCGCGGTCGAAGAGCGACTGTGAAACTGGGGCTTCGTATGAATACGCCACTTTGGTCCTGATCTGCGATTCGGGGGGTCGGAGGGCTGGTGGGGACTTCGCGGCCACCGGTGAGCCAAGGAGCGCGCACTCCTCGTATCACGAAAGGGCGTCAGCCCCCTCGCGTCTGCGAAACTGGGGCGTCATGGGGAAAGCTCACACATGCCATGGTGTCAGAGGCGCGCGCGGACTCGCGGGCAGGTGTTTCGCCGCACGCCTGATGGGGAGGTCACTGACACGATGATCGGGTTGCGCGGTGGGGCTGTGTCTCCTAAGAAGTAGTCGGGTGGATGAAATATGCATCGCGGTGGCGGAGTGGGCGAAGGCACCGACGGCCCGGGGCCCGAGCCTGCGCGGCGGGGGCGGCACCGGCGCGATGCTGAACGCGTACAGGGCAGCAGACCGGTCCCGGAGACCGGCGGCGCTCCCGGGATGAGGAGCGGTGGCCGGGTGGGGGTGACCTACAAGTATTTCGGTGCCCCGGACGGGGCGACCGCCGCACGCGTGCCCATCTCGATGCGCCCGGAGGAGCTGGGCGGCGACGAGCTGGGCATGGGGGGCATGTTCACCAAGATCAAGCCGGAGACGGTGGCCGCCATGGTCCTCACCGGGATACAGGGAATCCCGCTGCACCAGGTCCCGCCGTTGGAGCTCGTCGTCCTGCACCCCGATTACGCGGTGGTCAAGCTGCCGATGACGGTGGTCGACCCCCTGCGTGACGTGGGCGAGGAGACGGTGGGCGCGGCGGCCTTCATATGGTCGACCGTCCCCGACCGCGGCGGCCCGCGCGACGCCTTCAACGTCTACCGCCTCCTCCACGAGTGGCAGGACTTCTCCGTCCGCCTGCACGACGCGGGCCACCAGGCGTACTGCCTGGTGTGGCCCTGACGTATCGACGCGCACCACGACGCACCGGACATGCGGGACATGTACGACGCACCAGGCGTACGGAACTCGCCGGACGCACGGGACGCATCGGACGTACGACACGCACGCACCGTGCGGGAACTGCCGCACCACCTCTGCGGGGCGCTTCCCAGGGGCGCCGGCCTTCCGGCGGACGCGCCGGGGTGCACCGGAGCGCAGCTGCGCGGCACGCGCATCCATCCGTAGTCATCCGGCCATTCATTGGCCGAAGAACGATCTCCAGCCGGGCCCCGGAACGTGCCGACAGAAGAGGACATCCGCTGAAGGAGGTCCCGCCGTGGGCGATGTACTGCCGGCCCTGTCCGTCCCCGCCCTGGTCCTCGCCGGTGGCGCGTACGCGGTGGGCGCGAGCTGGTGGCGCAGGCGCCACCCCTCCCCGCCGTCCCCGTACACCCGCCAGGCGCTCCGCCTCGCCGAGGAGCGGACCCTGGTCACGGCCGAGGAGATCCTCGCCGACGCGCACGCCGCGTTCGGGCCGCTCTACACCTCGTCCTGCGCGGACGCGGACACCCGCGACGCGGACCCAGCGGCACGGGCCACGGCCCACAGTTCCGATGCGGCCCCGCACACCTGACACGACGGCGCACGCCCGACACGGAGCCGCATGCCTGACACGGCGCCGCGGGTCCGGCACGGGCAGGATCAGCGGTGGCTGCCGCGATGCGGGCTTCGCCTCGGTGGGGGCGTCGCGAAGTGGAGCACCCGCAGGTCTCACCCCGGTCCTGGTCGCGGGATCTCGCTCCGGGAGAGGATCGTTTCCGGGAACCCCCGGTCAGACCCCGCCCCTGTCGCCGGAGCGGGGCGTTCAGCGATCAGGCCAGCGAGAGGAAGAGCTTCTCCAGTTCCGCCTCGTTCATGGCGGGGGTACCGCCGCCTTCGGAGGCGGTCAGACATTCGCGCATGCGGCCGGCGATGATTTTGAAGCCGGCCCGGTCCAGTGCACGGCTGACGGCGGCGAGCTGGGTCACCACGTCCCGGCAGTCGCGGCCTTCCTCGACCATGGTGATCACTCCCGCCAGCTGCCCCTGTGCGCGGCGCAGGCGGTTGAGTACGGCCCGGGCGGCGGCTTCACCCACGTCGGTGGTGGCCCCGGCGGTTTCCGGGGCCGGGTTCGGCAGGGTCGGGTTCATCCGGGGAGCTCCTTGGCGAGTTGGGCGAGCACGCTGTCCAGTCTGCGGGTTGCGTCGTTCGCAACCCGGGCCATGGTGTCCGGACCGGTCGGAGTGGCCATGGCGCTCGGATCCAACGCCTGCACCATCGTCCGCGATTCCTCGGCCCGGATCACCACGCTGCGGGGCAGCAGGACTCCAGCACTCCGGTCGGTGTCGAGGGCCGCCCGGCAGGCCGAAGCCGGGCTGTTCGGCGCCCGGTGCGGAGTGCGGTGGCACGGCGGGTGCGGGGCGGGACCGCGAACGCCCGGCCCGTGGAACGCCCCGCCGTGGAACGCCCCGCCGTGGAACGCCCCGCCCGGAAACGCCTCGCCCCACCGCCCTCCCCGGTGACATTCTGGGCGCGTGACCAAGCCTTCCGCGTCCGAGCCTCCCGTGACCAAGCAGCAGATCACCGTCGAAGTCGCCCCTGAGCTGCGGCTGTTCGTCGCGCACGAGCGGCGCCAGGGGGTGACCGCGCTGGTGACGGACGGGGCCTCCACCCTCGGGCACGTCGTGGAGTCGCTCGGCGTGCCGCTCACCGAGGCCGGGGCGCTGGTGGTGGACGGGACGGTGGTGCCGGTGTCGCACGTCCCGCGTACCGGGGAGCACGTGGCCGTACGCGCGGTGGAACGTCCGCAGCGGGTGGCAGGGGCGCCGTTGCGGTTCCTGCTGGACGTGCACCTGGGCACGCTGGCCCGGCGGTTGCGGCTCCTCGGGGTCGACGCGGCGTACGAGAGCGAGGACATCGGGGACCCCGCGCTGGCGGCGCTCTCCGCGCGCGAGCGGCGGGTGATGCTCTCGCGGGACCGCGGGCTGCTGCGGAGGCGGGAGCTCTGGGCGGGGGCGTACGTCTACAGCGACCGGCCCGAGGAGCAGCTCCGGGACGTGCTGGGGCGCTTCGCGCCGGTGCTGGCGCCGTGGTCGCGGTGCACCGCGTGCAACGGACCGCTGCGGGAGGCGGACAAGGAGGCGGTGGCCGACCGGCTGGAGCACGGTACGCAGGCGGCGTACGACGTGTTCGCGCAGTGCACGGTGTGCGAGCGGGTGTACTGGCGGGGCGCGCACCACGGGCATCTGGAGACGGTGGTCGCGGACGCGGTGCGTGAGTTCGGCGGGCCGGGCACCGCCTGAGGGCCGGTATCGAGTTCCGGGCCGGGCGCACGCACCGGCCGGAGGCGGAGAGCACCGCCCGAGGGACCGGGGCCGCGTCTGCCTATCCTGGCCCCGTACCGGTCACCTGTCCGAGGGAGTTCGTCATGGCCGCCACCCCGATCGCCGTCATCACCGGCGCGAGCAGCGGCATCGGTGCCGCGACCGCCCGCCGGCTCGCCGCCGAGGGTTACCGCGTGGTGCTCACCGCCCGGCGCAAGGACCGCATCGAGGCCCTGGCCGAGGAGATCAACGCGGCGGGCCACCAGGCCACCGCGTACGCCCTGGACGTGACGGACCGTGCGGCGGTCGACGAGTTCTCCACCGCGTTCCAGTCCCTCGCGGTCCTGGTCAACAACGCGGGCGGCGCGCTCGGCGCGGACCCGGTCGCCACCGGGGACCCGGCGGACTGGCGCCAGATGTTCGAGACGAACGTCCTGGGCACCCTGAACATCACCCAGGCCCTGCTGCCCGCCCTCACGGCGAGCGGCGACGGCACGATCGTGGTGCTGACTTCGACGGCGGGCCACGGGACGTACGAGGGTGGCGCGGGCTACGTCGCGGCCAAGCACGGCGAGCACGTGCTCGCCGAGACGCTGCGGCTGGAGATCGTCGGGACGCCGGTGCGGGTCGTCGAGATCGCGCCCGGCATGGTGAAGACCGACGAGTTCGCCACCAACCGCTTCCGGGGCGACGCGGAGAAGGCCGCCAAGGTGTACGCGGGCGTCGACGCGCCGCTCACCGCCGAGGACGTGGCCGACACCGTCGGCTGGGCCGTGACCCGCCCCAGCCACGTCAACATCGACCTGCTCGTCGTGCGCCCGCGCGCGCAGGCGTCCAACAGCAAGGTGCACCGCACGCTCTGAGCGGCGGCACGGGTGCGGGCCCGGAAACAACCGGGCCCGCACGCCCCTGCCTCACCCCTTGACGCAGACCAGCTGCTTCAGCTTGGCGACGACCTCCACCAAGTCGCGCTGCTGGTCGATGACCTTCTCGATCGGCTTGTACGCGCCCGGGATCTCGTCCACCACGCCGGAGTCCTTGCGGCACTCGACGCCGCGCGTCTGCTCCTCCAGGTCCTTGGTGGTGAACCGTCGCTTCGCGGCCATCCGGCTCATCCGGCGGCCGGCGCCGTGCGAGGCGGAGTTGAAGGACTTCTCGTTGCCGAGGCCCTTCACGATGTACGAGCCGGTGCCCATGGACCCGGGGATGATCCCGAACTCGCCGGAGCCCGCCCGGATCGCCCCCTTCCGGGTGACCAGCAGGTCCATACCGTCGTACCGCTCCTCGGACACGTAGTTGTGGTGGCAGGAGATGACCGGGTCGAAGGTGACCTTCGCCTTGCGGAACTCCTTGCGGACCACGTCCTGGAAGAGGCCCATCATGACGGCCCGGTTGAACTTGGCGTACTCCTGCGCCCAGAACAGGTCGTTGCGGTAGGCGGCCATCTGCGGGGTGTCCGCGACGAAGACCGCGAGGTCGCGGTCGATCAGGTCCTGGTTGTGCGGGAGGCTCTGGGCGATGCCGATGTGGTGGTCGGCGAGCTCGTTGCCGATGTTGCGCGAGCCGGAGTGCAGCATCAGCCAGACCGCGCCCGACTCGTCGAGGCAGAACTCGATGAAGTGGTTGCCGCCGCCGAGGGTGCCCATCTGCCGCACCGCCCGCTGCTGACGGAACTTGACCTCGTCGGCGATCCCACCGAAGCGGGTCCAGAAGTCGTCCCAGCCCGCGGCTCCCACCCCGGGCAGTCCGGCCGGGTCCACCAGTTCCTCGTGCATGCCGCGCCCGACCGGGATGGCCTCCTCGATGCGCGAGCGCAGCCGGGAGAGGTCGCCGGGCAGGTCGTTCGCGGTCAGGGAGGTCTTGACGGCGGACATGCCGCAGCCGATGTCCACGCCGACGGCGGCGGGGCAGACCGCGCCGTGCATGGCGATCACCGAGCCGACCGTCGCACCCTTCCCGAAGTGGACGTCGGGCATCACGGCGAGCCCCTTGATCCACGGCAGGGTCGCGACGTTCCGCAACTGCTGCATCGCGACGTCCTCGACCGACGCGGGGTCGGTCCACATCCGGATCGGTACCTGCGCGCCCGGCATCTCCACGTACGACATGATTCCTCGTTTCCCCCTGGCAAAAGCCCGTCGGAACCCCGGCCGGAACCCTGCCGGAACCCGGCCGGACTCCCGGCGGAAGCCCGACAGGACAGACAGCAAAAGTGGCCCGAAAGGGCCCAAAAGACTTAAAGCGCAAAACCGGTGCCAAGATCGGCAAACATCTCGGCCGACCGGCATTCACAGCCGCACGTGCGATACACATTGTGTCCATCGGCCGCCGTCGCGCGGCAACTTGTTTTCGTATCGAAGGGGGCCTGGGACCTTGCGACCCATGGCGTACGTTCCGGGCATCGCGCTTCTCGCGGCGCTCGTCGCCGGCTGTACCGGGGGCTCGGGCACCGAGGACGACACCGCCGACGCGAAGCCCGGCGGTCCCACCGTCTCGGTCGCACCCCCCGGCAAGTACCAGACCCTGCCCGAGGCCTGCCGGTCCGTGAGCACCGGCACGCTCAAGCAGCTCCTGCCGGGCCTGGCCGGCCTCCCGGAGGAGCAGCGGGAGGCCGCGTACGAGGGCCGGGCGTCGGTCACGTACGACACCGACCGCAAGGCGGGCTGCACCTGGCAGGCGCGCACCGCGGACTCCACCCGGACCCTGGTGGTCGACTTCGAGCGGGTCGTCTCCTACGACCCCTCGGTGAGCGACGAGGACAGCGCCTCCGCCGTGTACGGGAAGAAGGCGGAGGCGGTCGGCCTGCCCTCGTCCTCCCCCTCGGGGGAGGACTCCTCCGCCACCCCCTCGGCGACCGCGTCCCCGTCCGCCGGGGACGGCGTGTCGCCGCAGGGCTCCACCTCCCCGACGGGCCCCGCGTCGCTGGACCCGACCGGGAACGACACCGGGGGCGACGGAGCCTCCGAGGACCTCGCGCCCCGGACGCTGCACAACATCGGAAATGCCGCTTTCCTGGACGATTCGCTCGAAAGCGGAGGTTCCGCAGCCCAGCGCCGTACGGTCAGCGTGGTCTTCCGCACATCGAACGTGGTCGTCAGCGTCCGGTACGCGGAGCAGGTGACCGACGCCGCCGAGGTGCCCGAGAGCGCGGAACTCCAGGAGAAGGCCCAGGCACTGGCCCGCGGGCTCGACGAGACCATCAGCGAATAGGCCGCTCCCGCGGGCGCCGCCGGGACCCGCGCGGGACCCGTCGCGACCGGCCTTCGCGGCCACGCGGATTCCGCGTCCGTCGTACGGTGGCTCTCCGGAACACGCACCCGCACCGCCCGTCCGGCCTCGGGAACGACCGCGATCGTCGCCCCGTGCCGTCCCGTACCGTCCGAGTGAAGGAACCATGCACCGATCAGCCCCGCGACTGTCCCGCATACTCCTCTGCGCCGCCGTCCCGGTGATGCTCGTCGCCGCCGGCTGCTCGTCGGACTCCGGCGACGACGCGAAGGACAAGAGCACCGGCTCCACCGCCTCCGGCTCGTCGAGCTCCGCGGCTTCGGCCTCCCCGACCCCCACCGTGGAGCCGGCGAAGTTCGCCGGGCTGCCCGACCCGTGCAAGGCGATCTCCGCGAAGACGGTCAAGAAGCTCGTCCCGTCCGCGAAGAAGGCCGGCGGCACCGTGGGCAAGTCCTCCGACGACGACGCCCGGGGCAGCTGCTCCTGGAACGGCCTGGACGACAAGGGCGTCAAGGGCTCCGTGTACCACTGGCTGGACATCGGCCTCGTCAGGTACGACTCCGACGCGTCGATCGGCAGCGGCGCCGACCGTGCGACCACCGATTACACCAAGTCGGTCACCAAGGCGCAGGCGGCCGAGGGCGCGAAGAAGCTCGAAACCGTGCCCGTCTCCGGCATCGGCGACCAGGCCACCGCGGTCACGTACACCCTGAACAAGACGAGCGAGGACTTCACCTACGCGGCGATCGTCGTGCGTACGGCCAACGTCGTCGTCTCGGTGAACTACAACGGCACCGGCTACGCGGGCGCCAAGGCCCCGTCCACCGCGGACATCCTGGCCGGCGCGCAGACCGCGGCGAAGGAGATCGTGGCGGCCGTGGGCGGCGCTGACGGCACCACCACGACCGATTCGTCGAGCCCGAGCGCCACCACCAGCTCCAGCCCGAAGACGAGCAGCAGCAAGAGCAGCGGCGACGACAGCGACAGCCCCAAGACGAGCAGCAGCGAGAGCACCGACTCTGACTCCGGTTCCGACTCGGACTCGGACTCGGGTGCCACCGCGAAGGCGACGCCCAAGGCGACGAAGAAGTCCTGACGCCAGGAGAGTCTCCGTCCGATCAGGACTCGCTCCGGGGTCCGGCCGCTTCCTGAGGGCCGGACCCCGGAGGCGTGTCCGGGACCTCGGCGAGCATCGCGCGCATCGGCGCGTCCCACCTCACCACGTCCGGCGCCGTGCGCTCCGTGAGGGCGGCGACGAGGCGTCGGCGGTCGGCCGGGGAGACGGCCGCCATGCTGAACGAGATGCGGGTCGCGTCGACGCCCTCGAACCTCAGCGTCTCCACGCCACGCTTCTTGCCCGGCGGACGCCCGCCGGACACCGAACGCAGTTGGCCGAGGCCGAAGGAGACGGTCCGCAGGGGCTGCCGCACGGTGACGGTGTCCAGGGTGACGGTGACGGCGCACGCGAAGCGGACGGCCACGAGTCCGGCCAGGAAGAACACCGCCATGCCGCCGAATACCCACTGCGCGACCGCCCCGCCGTCCGCGAACGCCTTGATGGCGGCAGCGGCGAGGAGGAAGGCCGAGGAGAACATCGCGAGGCGGGCACTGGGACGGACGGAGACCACGTCCGAGGTCATGGATCATCACCAGGTTTGCTCGTAGGGGCCGAAAGGGCCGCGGGCGCCCTGTCGCGAGCACAGCGTAGGACCGCGAACAGCCGTTCCCTCCGGCCGCCCCCAAGTCGTGACCGAAAATCGCCCTCGGGCCAATGTCCCAGCCCAGAGCCCCCTTTGCGGAATCGAGGGCTCCCCCCGGACACCCCCGCGGGCGGCTCTCCCGGCCTCCCCGCGCATCACGACTCGTACACGTGTGCCAGGCTGGGCCCCGCCGGATGTCAGAAGCCGGGCGGAGAACAGAGGTCGGGGAGGGGATCGCGGGTGGCCGCGATGCAGCTCACACGCACGCACCGGGTACTCATCGGGCTCGTCATCGCCGGAGCGGTGGTCATCGCCGCGATCGGTTTCGCGGGCTCCTACGCAGCCGTGCGCGAACTCGCCCTGGAAAAGGGGTTCGGGAACTTCTCCCTGGTGTTCCCGATCGGCATCGACGCGGGCATCTGCGTCCTGCTGGCGCTGGACCTGCTGCTGACGTGGTTGCGCATCCCGTTCCCGCTGCTGCGCCAGACGGCGTGGCTGCTGACGGCGGCGACCATCGCGTTCAACGGCGCCGCCGCATGGCCCGATCCGCTCGGCACCGGCATGCACGCGGTGATCCCGATCCTCTTCGTCGTCGCCGTCGAGGCCGCCCGCCACGCGGTGGGCCGGATCGCCGACATCACCGCCGACAAGCACATGGAGGGCGTGCGCCTGACGCGCTGGCTGCTCTCCCCCGTGCCCACGTTCAAGCTGTGGCGGCGCATGAAGCTCTGGGAGCTGCGCAGCTACGAACAGGTCATCAAGCTCGAACAGGACCGGCTGATCTACCAGGCCCGGCTGCAGGCCCGCTTCGGCCGCGCCTGGCGGCGCAGGGCTCCGATCGAGGCCCTGATGCCGCTGCGGCTCGCCAAGTACGGTGTACCGCTCGCCGAGACCGCCCCGGCGGGTCTCGCGGCGGCCGGGATCGAACCCGTACTGCTGCCGCCCGCGCCGAAGCCGGAACTGACCGCGTACGACGGGGCGGAGCACGCCCAGGACCTCGACCGGCCGCAGGCCGCGGCACCCCACCCCCAGCAGCGGGACCTCCCGCCGCACGCGGTCCTGCCCGGGCAGCGGGACGACCGCGCACGGGCCGGGCAGGCCCGGAACGGGTACGCCCCGGACGACGTCCCGCCGGACGCCTACCCCCAGGACCCCTACCCGCAGGGGCCGTACCCGCAGGACACCCAGCAGCAGGAGCGCGGCGACTGGGCTCCGGTGGACCCCGACCCGGACGCGCAGGGCAGCCCGTGGTTCGCGGGGCAGCCGTCGGACCAGGAGTACCAGGGCGGTTACGACCCCTTCTACGAGGACACCTTCGAGCGCACGCCCGCCCAGGTGCCCTCGGGCGCGGGCGGCCGTACCCGCTCGCTCGGCAACGTGGGCACCATCGGCGCCGTCCCGCACACGCGCGACGCCCAGCAGCAGGGCGACGGGCAGCACTCCGACGACGAGAACGCCAGGGAAGCCGTTCACGCCGCCGAGGAGACCGTGCGCGAGGCCGAGCGGGCCGCGTCCGCGGCCGAGCCCGCCGACGCTCCCGCCCACGCCGACAGCGCGGAGGACTCCGAGTACGCCGAGATCGCGTACCAGGTCTTCCGTACCTTCGTCGCGACGAACAGCGGCTACCCGAGCGTCGACGTTCTCTCCATCCACCTCGCCGACGGCCAGAACGTCCACCACCCGCGCAGCGCCGCCCTGTTGCGCCGCCTGATGCCGGAGTTCAAGCAGCGCTACGACGCGGAGCTCGCCGCCGACCACATCGCCTGAGTCCGGCGCACGGCGCACGACGTAAGACGTAAAACGTAAGACGTAAGACGTAAGACGTACAGGGACGGGCCCCGCACAGCGCGGGGCCCGTCCTGTGCCGTTTCACACCCGGTGCCGGGTGAACCTGCTGACCGGTCCACCGCAGGCGAGGAGCAGCAGCCCCAGGAGGACGAGACCGGCCGGGAGCAGCACCACGGCGCCCCCCGCTCCGACGATGTCCAGCAGCGCGCTGAGGCACAGTCCCGCGCCTCCGGTCACCGCTGCCCATCCGCCCACCCGGGGACGCCGGAAACCGGCCGTCCTCCGGCCGGTCAGATGAGGGACTCCGATCGCCGCGAGCCCCGCGCCGACGGCCACCGCGAGCCACGACCACACCATGGGAATCCTCCCGTCCCGGGCATCGCACCCGAGCGTGCGGCCCATGCGCTCCACAGCGAACGCCTGGGGCGATCGCCGTGTCAACGCGGTGCGCGTACGCGGAAGGGGCCGCCGCCCGGATCGTCCCGGGCGGCGGCCCCTTCCGTCGTACGTACTGCGGGTGTTTACGCCCCCAGCAGCACCCGCACCCGGTCCGCGCCGACGGCGAGGAGCAGGGTGGGCAGGCGCGGGCCGGTGTCCCGGCTCACCAGCAGGCGGTAGAGCAGGGCGAAGAACGACCGCTGGGCCACCTTGAGTTCGGGCGTCGGCTTGGCGTCCGGCTCCAGGCCGGCCAGCACCTTCGGCACGCCGTAGACGAGCGTGGTGAGCCCGTCGAGCGACCAGTGGCCGTCCAGGCCCTCCAGCAGCAGGCGCAACGACTCGCGCCCCTGCTCGTCGAGCGATCCGAGGAGCTCGGTGTCGGGCTCGGTACGGACGACGGTGCGGGCCTCGGCCGGGACCTGGGTGGTGATCCAGTTCTCGGCGCGGTCGAGGCGGGGGCGCACCGCGTCGAGCGAGGTGAGCGGGTTCTCCGGGTCGAGCTCGCTGAGGATGCGCAGCGTCTGGTCGTCGGCGCCGGCGGTGATGTCGGCGACGGAGGCCAGCGTGCGGTAGGGCAGCGGGCGCGGGGTGCTCGGCAGCTCGCCGGCGGCCGTGCGGACGGCGCGCCCGTGGGCGGCGAGGTCGGCCGGCAGCGCGGTTCCCTCGGCGACCTTGCGCTCCAGGGAGTCCCACTCGTCGTAGAGCCGGTTGATCTCCTGGTCGAACGCGATCTTGAAGGACTGGTTGGGCCTGCGGCGGGCGTACAGCCAGCGCAGCAGCGGCGCCTCCATGATCTTCAGAGCGTCGGCCGGGGTCGGCACCCCGCCCTTGGAGGAGGACATCTTCGCCATGCCGGAGATCCCGACGAACGCGTACATCGGGCCGATCGGCTGGACGCCGTCGAAGATCTCGCGGACGATCTGGCCGCCGACGACGAACGACGAGCCCGGCGAGGAGTGGTCCACGCCGCTGGGCTCGAAGATCACGCCCTCGTACGCCCAGCGCATCGGCCAGTCGACCTTCCAGACCAGCTTGCCGCGGTTGAACTCGTTCAGCCGCACGGTCTCGGCGAAGCCGCACTCCGAGCAGGTGTAGTTCAGCTCGGTGGTGTCGTCGTCGTAGGAGGTGACGACGGTGAGGTCCTTGCCGCAGTTGCCGCAGTACGGCTTGTACGGGAAGTACCCGGCGGAGCTGCCGCTGCCGTCGTCCTCGTCCGCCGCGCCGGAGCCCTCGGCGGCCTCCAGCTCGGCCTCGTCGACCTTCTTCTGCTGCTGCTTGCCCTTGCCCGCGGCGGCCGGGTCCTTCTTGGTCCGGTAGCGGTCGAGGACGGCGTCGATGTCCGCGCGGTGCTTCATCGCGTGCAGGATCTGCTCGCGGTAGACACCGGCGGTGTACTGCTCGGTCTGGCTGATCGGGTCGTACTCGACGCCCAGCTCGGCCAGCGCCCCGGTCATGGCGGCCTTGAAGTGCTCGGCCCAGTTCGGGTACGCGGACCCGGCCGGGGCGGGCACCGAGGTCAGCGGCTTGCCGATGTGCTCGGCCCAGGACGCGTCGATGCCGGGGACGCCGTTCGGGACCTTGCGGTACCGGTCGTAGTCGTCCCACGAGATCAGGTGGCGGACCTCGTACCCGCGGCGGCGGATCTCGTCGGCGACCAGGTGCGGGGTCATGACCTCGCGGAGGTTGCCGAGGTGGATCGGGCCGGACGGGGACAGGCCGGACGCGACGACGACCGGTTTGCCAGGCGCGCGACGCTCCGATTCGGCGATGACATCGTCCGCGAAGCGGGAGACCCAGTCGGTCTCGGTGCTTGTCTGACTCTCGGCCACGGTCGGCACGCCCTTCTCTCGTACAGGAATCTTTCGGGGGCCCTGTCATTCTCCCAGGTGCGGGGCGGAGCGCGAAAATGACTTCACTCAGCGCGCTCGATATGGCTTTGCGGACGCGCCCACGGCCCGTGGGATACTTGGGGACACCCATCACCCCCTACGGAAACGGCAGCCGGCACATGGCCTCGGTCCCTTCCCTCGCTTCCACGCTCCAGCAGCAGCTGGCGGACGCCCTGACGGCAGCACTGCCCGACGCCGGCGCCGCCGACCCGCTGCTGCGACGAAGCGACCGGGCCGACTTCCAGGCCAACGGCATCCTCGCGCTGGCCAAGAAGCTCAAGGGCAACCCCCGCGAGCTGGCGTCGCAGGTCACGGCCGCCATCCCGGCAGGTGAGCTGATCAAGGAGATCGAGGTCTCCGGCCCCGGCTTCCTGAACGTCACCCTCACCGACCGGGCGATCCTCACGACGCTGGCCGCGCGGGCCGCCGACGCCGAGGGCCGCCTCGGTGTGCCGACCGCGCCGGACGCGGGCACCACGGTCATCGACTACGCCCAGCCGAACGTCGCCAAGGAGATGCACGTCGGCCACCTGCGGTCGGCGGTCATCGGTGACGCGATGGTGCGCATCCTGGAGTTCAACGGCGAGTCCGTGGTCAGGCGCCACCACATCGGCGACTGGGGCACCCAGTTCGGCATGCTCATCCAGTACCTCGTCGAGCACCCGGACCAGCTGGGCCACGACACCGCGGGCACCGACGCGGAGTCCGCGGGCGAGGCCGCGATGTCCTCGCTGAACCGGCTCTACAAGGCGTCCCGCGTGCTCTTCGACTCCGACGAGGAGTTCAAGGCCCGCGCCCGGGACCGGGTGGTCGCGCTCCAGGCGGGTGACCCGGAGACGCTCGCCATGTGGCAGCGGTTCGTGGACGAGTCGAAGGTCTACTTCTACTCCGTCTTCGACAAGCTCGACATGGAGATCTCCGACCCGGACATCGTCGGCGAGTCGGGCTACAACGACATGCTGGAGGAGACCTGCCGCATCCTGGAGGAGACCGGCGTCGCCGTGCGCTCCGAGGGTGCGCTCTGCGTCTTCTTCGAGGACGTGAAGGGCCCGGACGGCAACCAGGTCCCGCTGATCGTCAAGAAGACCAACGGCGGTTACGGCTACGCGGCGACCGACCTCTCCGCGATCCGCGACCGGGTGCAGAACCTCAAGGCGAACACCCTGCTGTACGTCGTGGACGCCCGGCAGTCGCTGCACTTCAAGATGGTCTTCGAGACCGCCCGCAGGGCCGGCTGGCTGAGCGAGGACGTCACGGCGCACCAGCTGGCCTTCGGCACGGTCCTCGGCAAGGACGGCAAGCCGTTCAAGACCCGCGAGGGTGTCACGGTCCGGCTGGAGGACCTCCTCGACGAGGCGGTCTCCCGGGCGACGGCCGTGGTGCGGGAGAAGGCCGAGAAGGTGGGCCTGTCCGAGGAGGAGATCGTCGAGAACGGCCGGTACGTCGGCGTCGGCGCCGTGAAGTACGCCGACCTGTCCACGTCCGCCGTGCGCGACTACAAGTTCGACCTGGACCAGATGGTCTCGCTCAACGGCGACACCTCGGTCTACCTCCAGTACGCCTACGCCCGTATCCGCTCGATCCTGCGCAAGGCCGGGGACGCGAAGCCCGTCGCCCACCCGGAGCTGGAGCTGGCCCCGGCGGAGCGCGCGCTCGGCCTGCACCTGGACCGGTTCGGCGAGACGCTGGCCGAGGTCGCGGCGGGGTACGAGCCGCACAAGCTGGCGGCGTACCTCTACCAGCTCGCCTCGCACCTGACGACGTTCTACGACCAGTGCCAGGTCCTCAGCGACGACAACGCCCCCGAGGTCGTCGAGAACCGGCTCTTCCTCGTGGAGCTGACCGCCCGCACCCTGCACACCGGCATGGAGCTGCTGGGCATCCGGACGCCCGAGCGCCTCTGACGGTCACGGGCGCCTGCCGCACGAAGCGCACGAAGGCCCGGCGGATCACCCGATCCGCCGGGCCTTCGGCATGGGTGCCGTACGGGCCGGGGCTACTGCGGCCGTCCCAGCGCCCACCCCGACACGTCGGAGAGCCGGCCGCGCCAGAGCGGCAGCAGCACCGGGCTCACCCCGCCGACGCTGAGGGTGACGTCCCGCAGGTGGATCCAGCGCGGCAGCCCCGGGTCCTCCTCGGCCCCGAACTCGCTGAGCCCCTGGTCGACGGATTCGGGGAACTCGGCGAGGAGGTTCGCCCCCTCGCCCTCCACCTGGCGCAGGCTCCGCGCCCACTCCGCCTTCCACTCCTCGTGCCCGATGACGTCCCCGTGCAGGACGCCTCCGGCGATGGTGAGGGTCAGCGGCAGGCTGGAGCGGAGTTCACGGTCGAGGAGCTGGATCAGCAGCTGGAGCTGGAGATCGGGCAGCGGCTCGGTGATCACCGCCGCCGTCGTCGTTTCCCGTGAAGTGTCGGCGAACGCGCTCATGGGCCACTCCCTTCAGGTGACGTACGTCCCGGGAGCGGGCGGCGGCCCCGGGCGTACGGCGGCTGGGGCCTTCCGTCTGCCCCGCGCGGACCGTGCCACACCTGGAGCGGGTTCAGCGGCGTTCAGAGGAACCGGCGGATCGGGTACACCGACGCCTCGCGGGCCCGCTGCATCAGCGAGCGGCGGCGCCAGCGGCGGCCGTCGATCAGCTCGCTCGCCGCACGGTCCTGCTCGAAGTGGCCGTCGAGCACGGCGGTGAACTCGGGGTCCAACACCGCGAGCATCACCTCCTCGTCGTGGTCGAGGGAGCGCCGGTTGAAGTTGGTGGAGCCGATGAGGGCGGCGACCCGGTCCACGGTGAGGGTCTTGGTGTGCATCATCGTCGGCTGGTACTGGTGGATCTTCACCCCGCACGCGGTCAGGTCCTCGTAGAACCGCTGCCCCGCGAGCTGGCAGACCCGCTTGTCGGTGTGCGGGCCGGGGAGCAGGATCTCGACCTCGACACCACGCCGGGCGGCGGCGCAGAGCAGCTCGGTGAAGTACGCGTCGGGCGCGAAGTACGCGGTGGTGAGGCGGACGCGTTCCTCGGCGGATTCGAGGACGACCCGGATCAGGGTCTGCATGTCCTGCCAGCCGAAGCTGGCGGAGCCGCGTACCACCTGCACGATCGAGTCGCCCTCCTGGGCGCCGGGCACGAACCGGTCCTCGGCGTCGAAGAGTTCCGGGTGGCACTCGGCCCAGTTCTGCGCGAACGCGGCGGCGAGGCCGTCGACGGCGGGCCCGCGCAGCCGCACGTGGGTGTCCCGCCACTCGTGTTCGTCGCGTGCGTCGCCGCACCACTCCTCGGCTATCCCGACCCCGCCGGTGAAGGCGGTGCGCTCGTCGACGACGAGGACCTTGCGGTGGCAGCGGTGGTTCTGCTTGAGCGGCGAGAGGTAGAGCGGCTTACGGAACCAGGCGACGTTCACGCCCGCCTCGCTCATCATCGCCAGCTGGTCCTTCTCGATGAGCCGGCTGCCGAACCCGTCGAGCAACAGCCGTACCCGGACCCCCGCCCGCGCGCGCTCGGAGAGCGCCTCGGCGAACCGCTGGGCGATGTCCCCGCGCCAGTACACGAAAGTCATCATGTCCACGGTGTGCTCGGCGTCCCGTATCGCCCCGAGCATCGCGCCGAATATCTCGTCGCCGTTCCGCAGCGGGAGGAGCGCGTTGCCCTCGGTCGCGGCGATCCCGATGAGCCGCTCCAGCCTCCGTCTGAGGCGCTGGACCCGCTCGACGGAGAGCGCGGGGTCGACTGGTCCGCCTGTTCGGCTCTGTCCGCTTCCCTCGGTCTCGCCGCTGCCGGAGGGCGCGGCGTCGAGCGTGCTGCTGGTCATGGATCACCTTCCGGAGGACGAGGACTGGGGGCCCGCTGCCCCCGGCGGTTGCCGGGGGCCGGGGACGGGCGGTCGGCCGTCGTTCCGGTTGCCCGCGATGGGCCGGGTCACTCCCGTAAGGCGGGGAGACGCGGGGCGGGGTGGCCGGCGCCGCGGTTCAGAGGGTGGCGGCGCCCAGCACGATCAGGGCGACGGAGGCCACCGCGAGGACAGCCGCCGGAAGCGCGCCCTTGTGGTCGCCGACGCGCAGGTGGAAGACGACGGCCCCGGCGAAGTAGAGCGTCAGGCCGATCGCGGCGGCGATTCCGACGGGTCCGAACCACAGTCCGGCGATCGCACCGGCCGCGCCCGCGATCTGGGCGGCTATCAGGAACGTCATAAGGCCCTGCGGCACCTTGAGAGTGGACATCTGCTCGGTGATGTGGCGCGTCCGCAGGGACTTGGCGGTGGCCGAGACCAGAAGCAGGGCCGCCATGACCACAGTTGTGACGGCGAGGGAGATGAACACGGGACACCCCGATCATGCGGTGGGCGAGTAGGAGGCGTGCGCACCTCAACGACGATAGGCAGCCGTCAGGAACCTCCAGGTAACCTTCAGGGTGTGAGCCTGCGACCCGGAAACCTGTTCCTCGCCGACTGCCCCGCTCTCCTCGCCATGGAGATCATCGCGAGCAAGTGGTCCATGGTCACGCTCTTCGCGCTGACCGACGGCCCGCTGCGGCACGGCGAGTTGGTCGAACTGAGCGGTGGCATTTCGCGCAAGGTACTGACCCAGACGCTGCGCCGCCTCCAGGCCAACGGGCTCGTCGAGCGGCACGCGTACGCCGAGGCACCGCCACGCGTGGAGTACAGCCTGACCGATCTCGGGCGCACCCTGGAGGAGCCCATCCGGATGCTCACCGCATGGGCGCGGGAGAACGGCGAGGCGATCGTCACCTACCGGGAGGGCGAGGCGACCGCCTGAGGGCTGTCCACAGAGGTTGGTATCAGGTCACGGGGGGAGGGTGTCCAGGAACGGCCGCCCGTGCACGCTCATGAGGTGAATCACCCGCGCGTACACGGCGTCGTCCTCGATGACGAGGGCGAGGCGATCACGCGTGTTGAAGATGGTGCCCAGCGCGACCCTCGTGCGGAGGACGACCCAGCCCTCCTCGGACCCGTCCCACACGTAGTGGTACTCAGCAGCTTCGTCCGCCATGCGATCCGACTCCCTTCAGGTGCGACGGCCTCGGGAACGGCCCGCGGTCAGTTCATGTTCCACTCGTATCCCAGGGAGCGGAAGCGGCACGGCCTCATCACGCCGGCGCGGCCCCGCTCCGGCGTCCCCGCACACTTCACCCCCGGATCATGGACATCAGCAGACCATGGGTCTCGGCGTCGGCCGCCGCCACGAGTCCGCGTCCCGCCGGGCCGAGCGGGGCACCGTCGAGGTCGGTGACCACGCAGCCGGCCGCCCGGCAGAGGGCGATCCCGGCGGCGAAGTGCACGCTCGCGGTCAGGTCCCCGCCGTCGGTGACGTACGCGGCGCGCTTGCCCGCCGCCACCCAGGCCAACGCGAGTGTCGAAGACACGACCCGGGGCCGGAAGTTCTTGACGAACTCGGGGTGGGCCAGCAGGTCCACCGCCCGGAACCCGGGCGCGCCCGGAAACGGCGGGTCCAGGTTGACGTCCACCAGCCGGGTGTCCGACGAGGGCCGCAGGGGTGTGTCGCTCCCGTCGCGCCGCACCCAGGCGTTCCGGCCGTCGGTGCGGAAGACCTCCTCACCGAAGGGGTCCGCCACCGCAGCCGCCTCGTACCGCGCCGCCCCGGCGCTCGAAATCCGTCCGAGCAGAGCCACGTTGACGGCCACCACCAGGGTCCCGGCGGCGTAGTTCAGCGTGCCGCACAGAGGGTCCACCAGCCACTGCCGCCCCGTGTCGGACGAGCCGTGCTGTCCGCCCTCCTCACCGAGTACCGCGTCGTCCGGCCGGGCGGCACGGAGGACGGCGAGGATCGCCTCCTCCGCCTCCAGGTCGGCGGCGGTCGCGAAGTCGCCGTCGCCCTTGTCGACGCGCGTAAGACTCCGGCCGTACAGGTCACGCACCACCCGCGCGCCGGCCTGCGCCGCGGCCATGGCGATCTCGGCGTCACTGAGAGGTTCGGAGGACTCGGTCACACCACGCAGCCTATGGGGAGGCCGGCGCGGGTGTGGTTCGAGACCTGCGAGTTGGGGTGAAGCCGCCTTCTCCGGAGGCTCTTTCGCGGGCTTCCTCGTCACCCGTGTCTCGCACCGGCCGGACGGCAGCCTCCACTACGACTGCACCGGCTGCACCGACGCAGCCGATCTCGCCCGGCCCGACGACGTGGCGTAGGTCGCGGGAGCCCGGGGCCTCCGCGGTCTGCCCCTCGGCCCCGTGCTGTCGGCGCGGCCGATGGGCGGCTGACTTCGCCCCAGGCCCTCGTCACTCCCCCTCGTCCGCCATGGACGGGTCGGTGTAGTCCTTGTCCATCCACTGCGCCCGGTCCGGCCAGTAGATGTACGACGGCCGGGCCGAGACGCTGCTCACCTGGAAGGGCTCGCCCCGGTCGTCCACGCGCAGGGTGCCGTGCCGGTCCCCGCTGGTCCAGTCGAGTTCCAGGTACCAGGAGACGTCGTGGCCCTCCACGTGGACGTCGAGGTCGAAGACCTGGACGTCGGTCGAGCTGGTCCGGAACGGGAAGTCCTGCGCGGGGACGACGGCGTCGCCCTGCTTCCCGGCGACCGGCTCGGTGCGCGGCTGGCTGTCGTCGAGGTCGATGTCGAAGCTGCGCGGGAGGATGGAGCTGCCGCATCCCTGAGCCATCGAGAAGGCGTTCCAGGCGAGCGGCGCCTTGCGCGCCACGACGCGTACGTGGAGAGCGCTGATCACCACCGCCTCGGACGAGGAGCCCTGGACGGTCAGCTCCAGCCGCTGCCCGCCGCCCTCCACCCCGCCCAGCGACCTCCCCCAGCTCCGGGCATCCTGCGGCGGGGGCGGCGGCGGTACATCGGACGGATCGTCCGCCAGCAGCGTGTACTGCCCGCAGGGCGCGTCCCAGTTGTACGAACTGATGGTCGCGCTCAACGGCACCGCGTCCGACGACACCGTCCCCTTCTTCGCCGGGGACGCCGTGGCGTCCGGCCCGTCCGAAGCGGTCGCCGAGGAGGAGGGCGACGCGGAGGCCGAAGCGCTCGCCGAGGGCTTGGTCGTCGGCTTGTGGGTCGGGGTCGGCGAGGCGTTCCGTACGGCGGTCGCGGTGGCTCCGGCGGAGTCGGCGTTCCGGCCGTCGTCGGTGCCGCCCGCGAGGTTACGGGCGACGATCGCGGACGGCACGCCGAGCGCGACCACGACGGCGGCGGCCAGCAGGACGCGCGTGCGCCTGGACCTCGGGCGACGGGGGCCGGCCGCCTTGTCCTGCCGGGCCGTCACCAGGGGGTCCGGCCCGTCCTCCGGGGGCGTTCCGGCGCCGGACGTAACCGGGTGGGTGACCGCAGCCGGGGTCTGGGCCGGTTCCGGTGCCAGGCCCGCCGAGGCGGCAGAAGCGTCCGGCACTTCGTCAGCCGACGACCCGGATTCCCCCTCCGCCTCCGGTTCCGTTCGCTCCGGTTCCGTTCGCCCGCCCGGGACGGATTCCGCTTCTGCCGCTCGGGCCTGCTCCCCGCCCCCTGAGGTCTCCGCGTCTTCGGCCTCGGCCGGCCGGGCCCAGGAGGGGGTTACGGGCGCGGGCGCCACGGCCGGTTCCTTCCGCGCTCCCTGCTTCTTCGCCTGGTCCGCCAGAATCCACTGCCGGTGCAGCTCGACCATCTCGTCGGGGGTCGCACGGCACAGCCTCGCCAGGCGCTCGACCGGTGCGAACTCGTGCGGCACGGCATCGCCGTTGCAGTACCGGTGAACGGTGGACGTGCTCATGTGGAGCCGCTTGGCCAGCGTCCCGTAGCTCATGCCGGACCGCTCCTTCAGCGCGACCAGCGCTGCGGCGAAGTCCTGGATTTCCGTGCCCACGCGGCAGTTCCCCCTTCGTTCCCGTCCCGGAAGAGCGTTCCAGGCACCTCGCATACCCGCAGGTCAGAGGCCATTTCAGCGTTCCAGCGTCCCAACTGGCCGGTGATCCATTGCCGCTGGGACAAGGAGCCGGACAGCATGTGGCCATGCCGGGTCGCCGACCGCGAACGGCACACACCCCACCACCCTCACCACACGGAGCCGTCATGCCCGGATCCGGCCTCGCGGCCCGCCTCGGAACCGTGGTCACGGCAGTGCTGATCGCCGCTTGCGCGGCGGTCCTCCCACTCCAGTGCCACTGACGACCACCTCATTGTCCAGTACACCGGCTCACCCTCGGGACGCCCAACCGGCGCCCCACCGAGACCAACACATTCTCAGAAAAAGGACCCTCACCATGCGTCAGCTCCGCACCCGCCGCATCACCCGTGCCTCCGTCTTCGGCGTCGCCGCCCTGATCGGCGCACTCTCCCTGACCGCTTGCAGCGAGGAAGACCGGGCCACGATCGACCGGGCCATCGCCTCCCCGCAGGCGGCGGCCGACACCACCGCCGCGCCGGCCCCGTCCGGTGGCGACACCGCCGCGACGGACGGCAAGACGTCCACCCAGGAGAAGTCCTCCGCCTCCACCGGCTCCTCGGGCTCGAAGTCCTCGGGTTCCGCTTCCGGCTCGGGCACGTCCTCCGGTTCGGGCACCTCGGGCTCCGGCAGCTCGTCCAAGGGGTCGTCGTCCACCGGGTCGTCCGGCGCTTCCTCCGGCGGTTCCTCCGACAGCGACGACAACGCGTCGAACTACCCGAGCTGCGACGGCACGAACAGCAAGGTGAAGGGCAGCATCCTCGCCCGCCCGATCAACCACGTCCTGCTGACGGTGACGAACACCGGCTCGACGGCGTGCAACGCGGTCGGCTACCCGGGCATCGGCTACGAGGGCGCCCAGGCGGTCATGGCCTACGACGAGAACAGCGTGCCCCAGTCGGTGATCGCGCTGGAGCCCGGCCAGTCCGCCTACGCCTCCGTGCGCACCTCGGCCGCGGACGGCAGCGGCGAAGGCGGCTTCGACGTGAAGGCGCTGCGGGTGAACTTTCAGGACAACAGCGGCAGCTTCAGCGGCGGACAGGTGACCGTCACCCTCGGCAAGTCCGTCTGGATCGACAGCTCCGCCCAGGTCACCTACTGGCAGTCCGACTTCGAGACCGCCACCTCGTTCTGAGGAACTCTCCTACGGGAGTTGCATCCGCCTCGCTCCCCGCAGCGGTGGAGGCGGCGTCACCCACGACGGCGGGTGCCGGGCGCGAGCCGGCACCCGCCGGGCCGTATCCGGGCGTACGTCACCGGGGTGCCGTGCCCTTCGCGAACTCGCACCAGACGATCTTCCCGGGCTGCCGCACCACGGCTCCCCAGCGGTCGGCGAGCGCGTTCACGATGATCAGCCCGCGCCCGGACTCGTCGGCCGACTCGCTCTCCTCGGGCCACGCCCTCTCCGAGGCCCGGACCGACTCCGGGCCGTCACCGCTGTCGTGGAACTCGATCCGCAACCCGGCCCCGGCGTCGATGCTCTCGATCCTTACGAGATACCCCCGCCCGGCGGGCACCCCGTGCAGCACGGCATTGGTCGCCAACTCGCTCGCGCACAGCACGACATCGTCAACGCGCTCGCCGAAACCCCACTCTTGGGCGGCGCGCCGTACGAACTCCCTCACAGCGGCGACCGAACGCCGTTGGCGCCAGAAAAAGATCTCACGCACAGCAACGGCAGGCTTGGCACGCACGGGGAGCGGGGGGTGCACGGGGCGAGAGGTGGTCTCTTTTGTTTCGTTCACCGGGCCAGAGTCACCCTCGGTGACTACGCTGACGCAGTGCGCGCACCCGTACAAATCTTTTGTACGGGTCACGCGCGCGTGACGTACGGGTCCCCGTGGGGATTGGGAGGGCATGCACACCAGGAATCGGCAGCGCAGGAACGCGTCTGCCATGAAGCTCGTCGGCAAGCTGGTCAGCCTGTTCCGCGTGGAAGCGGGCATGACCCAGGCCCAGTTGGCCACGAGCGTCGGGGTACAGGTCGAGACGATCGCCTCCATCGAACAGGGAAGACGCGCCCTCCTCCCCGACCTGGCCCGCCGCCTGGACGAACTACTCAAAACCAAGGGCGCCTTGACCACGGCAGTGGAGAACATGCCGGAGGTGGACCTGATCCCGGCATGGGCCGAGCGGTACATGGACCTGGAGCGCGAGGCGTTGGCACTGTCGTGGTTCGACAACCAAGTGCTGCCCGGGTTGCTCCAGACAGAAAGCTACGCGGAGGCGGTCTTCAGAAACCGAGTGCCCGTGTTCAGCTCCGATGAGATCGCCGCTCAGACCGCGCTCAGGATGGACCGGCAGGAGATCCTTCGCCGCCCGGTGCCACCCACCATCAGCATGGTCGTCTGGGAAGCGGTGCTGATGCTCCGGCTCGTTTCGCCCGAGGATCACGCGAGGCAACTCCACCACCTGCTCACCTGTGCGCAATTGCCAGGTGTGTGTCTGCAAGTGCTGCCCTTCAGCAGCACCACCCACGCGGGCCTCAACGGCCCCTTCACCCTGCTGGAGACACCCGACCACCAGCATGTGGCGTACTCCGAGACGCAGCGTGGCAGCCACCTCGTCTCGGACCCGACCGACGTCAGCATCCTGACCCAGAAGTATGCGATGCTGCGAGCTCAGGCGCTCAGCCCTGAGCAGACCATGCGCCTGTTGGAACGCTTGCTGGGAGAGCCATGAACACCGCACTGCACTGGTTCAAGTCGAGCTACAGCGGCATCAGGGGCGGCCAGTGCGTCGAAATCGCCCACAGTTGGAAGAAGTCCAGCTACAGCGGTGACGAGGGCGGCCAGTGCGTCGAGGTCTCCGCCCACCCCGCCGCCATCCACATCCGCGACTCCAAGAACCCCGAGGGCCCCATCCTCACCGTCGCCACCGGCACCTGGAGCGCATTCGCCGCCTACGCGGCCACGGCTTCCGCGTAGGCGCCCGTGGCACGATCCAGTAGATGTCGGCCGGTGGGGCGCATCCGGCGTGACGATGCGCCCGTTCGTGAGGGCGTCCCGGTCGGCCGGCGGCGGTCCGAAGACGCCGCCTGACTCGGAGAAGGCCCCGGGGCCACCCCACGTCGGGCCGGTTCCCGTCCCTCAGTGCGCATTCCGGCCGTCCTCCGCCGGACATCGGTGCATCACCCGTTTCGGGAAACCCTCTCCGCCTCTCCGAGACACCTGCGTCACACCGCGGGCGCCGGTGACCGGCCATTCCGCTGCGTGACGGCATGGTCGCGGAGGGGCCGGGATATGGATGGCACGACCCGTGCCACCCCCCGGGTCACCCATCGGCGTACATCGGAGGTCGAGCCGCGTGACCGTCTCTTCGCATGCCGCAACGCAGATCGACGAGTTCGACGAGAAGGGCTTCCTGGTCCTTCGAGGCCTGCTGCCCGCCGAGTTCGTGGGGCGCCTGACACGGGAGGTCGATCACTGGGTGGACTCAGGTCTGAGACAGCGGTCCATCGACGCCTGCTTATGCCCCGAACGGTCCCCGGAGCCGGAAGCGGTCGAGCTGGAGATGGCGGCGCACGGCGAGCTGGTCGCCTACCCTCCGCTGCTGGAGCTGTTGGAGAACGAGAACCTGCTCGGCCCTGCTTTCGTGTTCCACCACCTCCACAGCGACCGCCGCCCGCCCGGGGCTCCGGGCAAGCCCTGGCACCACGATTACGAGCAGCGGCCCCAGCGCCATCGGCGGCTTCCGATGGTTCACGTCCTCCACTACGTCCAGGGCCTGCGGCCAGGCATGGGGGCTCTCGCCGTGCTGCCCGGCTCGCACCACGAGGTCGCGGAGAAGGACGCCCGCAGCCATCTGGGGACGGGGGTCCTGCCCGGGGAGTCACTGATCACCGAACTGCCCCCGGGGTCCGCCGTGGTCCTTCACTCCGCGCTGTTCCACACCCGACGCGCCACGGACGACTCCGCGTCCGGGGAGCCGGACCGCTACCTGATCGACGCGTCGTACTGCCGTACGGGTGAGCTGTGGCCTCCGGTCAAACCGTACTGGCGGCGGATACTGGCAGCCGGCCGGAAGCTCCGGGACGGGCAGGAACGGTGGCAGGAACTCTTCGAGGAGCGTCACTTCAGCGCGTACGAATCGCAGGGCGCCGGGCGGGCGGCATGAGGATTCTCCAGGCCGTCTCCTTCGACGAGGTACTGAGCCACTTCGGGCGGCACCACCCGTACCGCCCCGGGGACACCGCCAACTCCAACGACGAGGCGGAGCGCCACATCCGCAACGCGCAGACCCTGTCGGAGGGCCGCTGGCACGAAGTGCTGCTGGAGGGACCGGAAGTCCGCGGTGTGGTGCTGCCCTGGCATCTGGGCGAGGGAGGGGACGTCGAACTGATCCCGAGAACCGGTCTCACCGTGCGGGTCGCCGCCGCCCGGCTGACGACGCTCGCGGCCACGTACACCCGGTCCAACCCGCTGTGTGCACACAAGTTGGACCGCCAGTCCCGCGTCGTACCCACCGCGGTGTTCCTGAGCACCCGGGCGGTAGGGGGTCCGGACTACGACGGGCTGACTGTCCGGGAAGGGCTGATCCACCTGGACGGGCTGCACCGGATGCTGGCCTGGGAGCGGGCCGGTCTGCTGGTGCCCGGCCGGAGCCTGAAGGCCTACGTGGCGGGCCTACCCCCGGCCGACGTAGGGCATGGCGCTGGGCATCACCAGGACGGACTGGATGTTCACCCCCACCGGAAGGGCGGCCATGGCCCGGAACGTGTCGACCACGTGCCGGACGTCCATGGTGGGCTCCACCCGCAGTGAGCCGTCGGGCTGCCGGACGGCGGGCTGGGGGCGGTCGGCGGGAGTCACGTTGCCGATGTCGATCTGCCCGCAGGAGATGTCGAAACGGCGGCCGTCGAGAGAGAGCGAGCGCGTGATGCCCGCCACGGCGTGCTTGGCGGCGGTGAAAGCGATCGAGTCGGGTCTCGGGATCTGCGCCGAGGGAGCACCGTTGTTGATGATCCGTCCGCCCCGGGGAGTCTGTGTCTTCATGATCCGGAAGGCCGCTCGCGAGCACAGGAAGGCTCCGGTGGCGACCGAGTCCATGACCCGGTGCCAGTCCGCCACGTCCACGTCTTCGGTGGCCGTGTACGGCATCAGGTCGGCCGCGTTGTTGAAGAGCAGGTCCAGCCGCCCCCACCGTTCCACCACCGCGGAGAAGAGCGCGTCCACCGACTGCGGGTCGGTGACGTCCGCGGGCAGCGCCACCGCACGCGCGCGGCAGGAGGCGTCGGCCAGGCGCAGCGATTCCTGCAGCCGCTCCTCCCGCCGGCCGGTCAGCACGACCGTCCATCCGTCCGCCAGGAGACCCAGGGCGCAGGCGCGTCCGATACCGCTGCCCGCTCCCGTGACCACAGCAGTCCTCACCACACCGCACCACCCCTTCGCCAACACCCTCTGCAGCAACGGGCACGAACATCCAACAGCGTGTCCCCGGGCATGACCCAGCAAACAGGAGCGACCATGAATGACCGTTTACAGGCCCTGCACGGCACGGACGGCAGCCGATCGTGGTTCGAACGCGCCAAGGAGTCACTCGCGGGCGGGATCAGCTCCTCCTCCCGTCTCACCTCCACGGGCCCGCACCCCTACCCGCTCTACATCACCAGCGGGGCGGGCTCCCGCATCCGGGACGTCGACGGCAACGAGTACGTCGACTACCTCATCTCCTACGGCAGCGCGATCCTCGGCCACGCCCCGCCCGTGCTGACGGACGCCCTCACCCGGGTACTGCACACCGGCACGATGTTCGGCACCTGCAACGTCCCGGAGGTCGAACTCGCCGAGACGATCTGCCGGATGGTGCCCTGCGCGGAGCTCGTCCGCTTCGCGAACTCCGGCAGCGAGGCCGTACAGGGCGCCGTACGCGCGGCCCGCGGCCACACCGGGCGCTCCCGGATCCTGAAGTTCGAAGGGCACTACCACGGCTGGTCGGACACCCTGGCGATCTCGAACCGCCCCACCGAAGCCGAAGCCGGCCCTCGCACGGCGCCACGGTCCGTGCCCCACTCCCCGGGGATCCCCGCCGGTGTCGTGGACGACGTGGTGGTGTGTCCGTGGAACGACCTGACCGCACTGCGCATGGTCCTCGACGCCCACGCCGGGGCTCTCGCCGCTGTCATCTGCGAACCGATCGTCGCCAACAACGCCTGCACCATGCCCGAGCCGGGATACCTCGAAGCCCTCCGCGAGGAGTGCACCGCCCGGGGCATCGTGCTGATCTTCGACGAGGTCTGCACCGGGTTCCGCACCGGCCCCGGCGGTGCCCAGAGCCTCTTCGCCGTGGTGCCCGACCTCGCCGTGTTTTCCAAAGCCCTCGGGGGCGGACTGCCCATCGCCGCCTTCGCCGGACGCCGGGAGATCATGGAAGAACTCGCTTCCGGACGCGTCAAGCACGGCGGTACGTACAACGCCTCGCCGCTCTGCGCGACGGCCGCCCTCGTGACCCTGCGACAACTCGGTGACCCGGACGTCGTCCGGCGCATCGAGGACACCGGCCGCCAGGTGATGGAAACGGCGCAGAAGGCCGCCCACGACCGGGGAATCCCCTGCTCGGTCCAGGGCGTGGGCGCCATGTTCCAGACCGTCTTCACCCCCGACGGTCTGCCCACGCGCAACTACCGCGACCTGCTGCGCGTCGACCAGGCCCGGTCGCACGCCTTCCGCCACGAACTCCTCAAACGCGGAATCCACGCCAACGCCTTCCCCATGGCCTGCTGGTTCGTCTCCGCCGCCCTCACGGACGACGACCTCGCAGCGACCTGCACGGCCGTCACGGAGGCGTTCGGAGCCCTGTGACGACGATCTGCGGTGCGGGGGTTCCCGGAACGGCTCAGCTCACAGGCCCGTTTGCGCCCGTGCTACCGCCCTCCGCCTCGTACCGCAGCAGCACCACGCCGCTGCCGAACGCCCGGGTCTCGACCAGGCGCAGGTTCGTGCGGGTGTCGGTTTCGCGGAAGAGCTGGTTGCCCCGGCCGATGAGGACCGGGTGGACGTAGATCCGGTACTCGTCGATGAGCCCGTGCCGCCGGAAGGCGTCCGCCAGCATCGGTCCGCCGACCACCAGGTCACCGCCCGGTTCGGCCTTCAGCGCGCGGATCGCGTCGGGATCGACCTCGCGCACGAGGGTGGAGCCCCAGCCCGCCTCGGTGAGGGTCCGGGAGTAGACGTATTTCGGCATGTCCCGCCAGATCGTGGCGAATTCGGCCACCGTCCCCGCGTTCGCCGGGTCCTCGTCCGCCGTGGGCCAGAACTCGGCCATCAGCTCGTACGTCACCCGCCCGTGGATGAACGCGCCCATCCTGCCCAGCTCGTCGTTGAAGTGCTGGTGCAACTCCTCGTCCACGAAGTGCCAGTCGATGTCGTGGTCCGGCCCCTCGAAGAACCCGTCGAGGGAAACGGAGATGGACAGGATGAGCTTGCGCATCGACGGCCTCGCGGATCGGCTGGGGTACGCGGCACGGCGTGCGAAGCACGGGTACCGCGTACGGGGTGCGGGTGGCCCAAGACATTACGCGGGCGGGGCCGCCCGGCCCGTGACCCGTACCCGCCCGGCATGTCCGGCCTCGGGACCGGTGGGCCCGCATGCTGAGGTGTCGCCGGCGCGCCCCCGTCGCCCGCGATCAGCTCCGCGCCTCCTCGGGGTGTCCGAGGGGGGCCGCATCGGGTACGACGAGCAGCTTGCCGGTGGTACGCCGAGCCTCCAGATCGCTGTGGGCCCGGGCGGCATCGGACAATGCGTAGCGGCCCGTCACGGTGACCTCAAGCGCCTTGGAGCGCACCCACTCGAACACATCGGCGGCCCGTCGGAGCAGTTCGGACCGATCGGCGATGAAGTCCCCGAGGCTGGGCCGGATCAGGGTCAGCGAACCGCCGTGGGAGAGCCGAATCGGATCGAACGGCGGCACGGCACCGCTTGCCGCGCCGAAGAGCACGAGATGGCCCCGGGTTCGCAGGCTGGCGAGGCTCGCGTCGAAGGTGTGCGCGCCGACACCGTCGAAGACGACCGGCAGCCCCTGGCCGTCGTTGAGCCGCCTCACCTCGGCCGCGAGATCGTCGACCGCGGAGGAAAGGATCACCTCGGCGGCCCCGGCACGCTTCGCCAGCTCGGCCTTCGCCGTGGTCGACGTCGTGCCGATCACCCTGCCGCCGAGATGGGTGATGAGCTGGGTCAGAAGCAGCCCCATGCCACCAGCAGCCGCGTGCACGAGCACCGTGTCGCCCTCCTGAACCGGGTAGGCGTCCTTGATGAGATAGTGCGCGGTCATGCCTTGGAGGAGCACGGCGGCGGCTGTCTCGAAGTCGATGTCGTCGGGCAGCGGCACCAGCCGGGAGGAGTCCACGACGGCCCGCTCGGCATACGTACCGGGAATCTCCACCCAACCGACCCGGTCTCCGACGGCGACGTCAGCGACGCCGGGTCCGACTTCGACGACCGTGCCGACGCCCTCGGCGCCCGGAGTGAAGGGCAGCGGGAGACTGTAACGGCCATTGCGGTAGTAGACGTCGAGGAAGTTGACCCCGGACGCGGCGACCTCCACGACCGCCTCGCCCGGACCCGGCCGCGGCTGGTCCACCTCGGCCTCCCGCAGCACCTCGGGACCGCCCACTTCGTACACCTGAATCGCCCGCATGACCCCTCCAACAACGGCTTTCTCCCCACCAACCAAGTTGATGGCGATCCGATTCCCGGCAGGCGGGCCAGCCGGCCGCTTCCGCCACCAGAGCGGCGGCGTCCGCCTCACCCCTCCGGGAGGCGCGCCGTGCGCGGGGTCGGCGGGGGCTGGAACGGGGGCTGAGGAACATCCGTGTCAGATCGTGCGCCAAGCCCTCTCCGAGCTGTCTGGCGCTTTGACCTGAAGTGATTGTGCATCGGCCCCTTCGCGGATCGTTGTTGCCGACCTTCGGAGAGCTGTTGTGGCAGTCGAGTTCCTGTCGGATGAGCAGGCGGCCCGGTGTGGGGCGTTTGATGGTGCGCCGTCCCGACGGAGTTGGAGCGGTACGTCTTCCTGGACGACGCGGACCGGGATGCAGTGCGGGCCAAGCGGTGTGCGCACAATCGGCTGGGGTTCACGGTCCAGCTGACGAGTGTGCGGTATCTGGGCCGGTTCATGCCGGACCTGCGGCTGGTGCCGGCGGAGGTCGTCGAGTACTTGGCCGAGCAATTGGAGATCGCGGACCCGTCGCGCCTCAAGCAGTACGGCGAGCGGGACGGGACGGCCCGCACCCACGCCGGAGAGATCCAGGAGGCCGGCGGCTGGCAGGACTTCGCCGCGGTCTCGGACCAGTTGAGCGAGTGACTGGACGCGTGGGCCTGGACGACCGGCGACGGGCCGAAGGCGCTGTTCGACGCGGCGACCGGATGGCTGCGCGAGCGGCGGGTGCCGCTGCCCGGAGCGAGTCGCCTGGCCCGACTCTGGTGGGCAGCGTGCGGGAGGCGGCGAACCAGCGGCTGTGGGACACCCTCCACGGGCTGCTGAACACCGGGCAGCGGGCTTTGCTGGACTCGCTGTTGACCGCGCCGTCCGGCACGCGGGTCTCGGAGCTGGACCGGCTGCGGCGCGGTCCGGTGCGGGTGTCGGGCCCGCAGATGAAGTGGTCTCTTCAGCGGGCGGAGGAGATCGCCGACCTCGGCGCGTGGGCGACCTGGACGTCACGGCGATACCGCCGCGGCCGGCGGAGCTGTCGCGGTACGGGGTGGACGGCAAGGCGACGCTGCCGCGCCGCCACGGTGGCTCGCCGCGTCCGGCGGCAGTGCCGGCCACCTCGGCCGGTACTCCTTCCAGCTCCCGAACCTGCCTGGCGGCCTCCGGCCCCTGCGCGATCCGGATTCCACCGACGAGGACTGAAGCGCTTGTTCTGACCGGGGCCATGAACGCGGGTGATCTCTGGTCGCATCCGCCACGTCGCCGGGGGGTGCCCGACAGGGCGGAGGGGCGTGTGGGTCCGGTCCTGGGTGAACTCGTCCATGTTTCTACGTGACAGCTTCCTGACCTTCGACGATGGAGGTCAGGCCGTCGAGGAGTGCCTTGAGCCCGAACTCGAAGAGCGCGTCGAGCCGCAGGTCGTAGCCGTCCTTGAAGGCTCCGACCACCGTGGTGAAGGTCGGGAAGCGGCCGGATTCCACCAGTTCCTGGAGGGCGGGGGCGCGGCTGTGCATCCACTGGTCTTCCGACTGGCCCGTGGCGGCTTCGGCGTGCGCTTCCATCTCCAGGTGCGCCGCCAGGCCCTGGACATGGCTGTAGAGCAGGACGTGGATGTCGAACAGCGTCGTGGGGTCGAGGCCGTGGCCGTCGAGGGCGCCCAGCACCCACTCGCCGTGGACCATCAGATTGGGCACGAGCAATGGGCGTGTGAGGGAGCCGAGCTGGGCCAGCCACGGGTGCTTCCGGTACAGGCTCCACAGGGTCCGGGCGCCCAGCTCGATGCGGGTACGCCAATCCTCGGGGGCGTCCGCGCGGTAGGACTCCTCGCCGAACGCGGCGTCGGCCATGTGCAGGACGAGGTCTTCCTTGCTCGGGACGTACCGGTAGGTCGACATCGCCGCGACGCCGAGCCGTGCCGCGACACCGCGCATGGAGAGCGCCGAGAGCCCTTCGGCGTCGGCGATCTCGATGGCGGTACGGACGATCCGGGCGAGGCTCAGCTCCTGCTCGGGGTCCGGGGCGGGCGACGGGCGTCTGCGGGCCGGCGCGGCGGGGGCGGTTCCGGCGACGACCGTGCCGATCCGGGGCCGGGACTCGACAAGTCCCGTCAGACGCAGGGTGGTCAGGGCCTTGGTGGCGGTGGCGAGCGCGACGCCCCATTCCCGGGCGATCTGGCGGGTCGAGGGAACCCGGTCCCCGGGGGTGAGTTCACCGTCCGCGATGCGCTGCCGGATCGCGGCGACGATGCGCAGATAGGGCGGATCACCGGCCATGCCTGTGGTCTTCGTCACACCCTGCCACCTTCCTGTTCTGTACTAGTGCAGAGGGTAGCAGCGGCAACGTCGAAAGAAGGCGCCCGCCCTAGTACACGTCTGGAATTTGGCCAGTTGAATGGGCTGTGCGTACGACGTACGTTCAGATCGCGTACACCGTACGAGCATAAAAGGAGCTTCTCATGCGCACCGTACTCATCTCCGGCGGCGGAATTGCCGGGCCCGTCCTCGCCTACTGGCTGCGCCGCCACGGCTTCGCGCCCACTGTCGTCGAACGCGCTCCGGGCCAACGCCCCGGCGGCCAAGCCGTGGACATCCGCGGCGTCGCGCTCGAAGTCGTGGAGCGGATGGGCCTGCTGGAGCAGGCAAGCCGTGTACGGACCCGGATGCGCGGCATGTCGATCCTCGACCCCGACGGCTACGAGATCGACCGCTCCACCGAGGCGACCTTCAGCAGCGGCCGGCTCGATGGCGAAGACATCGAGGTGCTGCGCGAGGACCTGGTTCGGATGGTGTACGAGCACACGCGCGCAGGCGTCGAGTACCTCTTCGGCGACAGCATCACCGCGCTCCACGAGGACGAGACCGGCGTGCGCGTCGACTTTGCGCACGGACCGTCCCGCACCTTCGGCCTCGTGGTCGGGGCCGACGGCCTCCGCTCCACAGTACGGAGCCTGACCTTCGGTCCGGAGGAGCGTTTCGCCCATCACCTGGGCAGCTACCTCTCGGTATTCAGCGCGGACAACTTCCTCGGCCTGGACGACTGGCAGATGTGGCTGCGGGACGGCGACACGGGCTTCGGCATCATGCCCGTACGCGACAACACCGAACTCAGGATCGCCTTCGCCTTCGAGTCCGCCCCCCTCGCTCATGACTTCCGCGACGGCGGCACTCTGCGGCAGCTCGTCGTGGACAAGCTCGCATCGATGCGGTGGGAAGGGACCCGCCTGGCCGAGGCCGCCCGGAAGGCGCCCGACTTCTACTGCGACGCCATGGCCCAGATCCGCATGGGCCAATGGTCGTTGGGCCGGGTGACCCTGCTGGGAGACGCCGGTTACTGCCCTTCCCCCCTCTCGGGGCAGGGCACCAGCCTGGCTCTCGTGGGCGCCCATGTGCTGGCCGACTGCCTTGCCCGGGCCAACGGCGACCACCGCACCGCGTATGCCCGCTACGAGCAGCGGATGCGCCCCTTCGTCACCCTCAACCAGGCCCTGGCCATCGAGAATCCCGGCGGACCCGCCTCGGAGGAATCCGTCGCGCACGCCAAGAACGCACTCTCACTGGACAGCTGATCTCCTGCCCCGAACGGACATCGAAGCAGGCAGGAACAGCACAGAACCGCTCCCGCGCTCAGCGCCTGCTGTCGGATGCTCCTCAAGCCCCGGAACAGCGCACTGGAACGCCGGACCAGCCATATGGGGTGGAAGCGCCACGGAGCGGTCACTGAACCGCCCCACCGTCACTCGTCACAACGCCCCGCGAGCGACTCCCGGTTCCCCTGGCAGATGTGACATTTCGCCAGGTCGGCGCGGCTTTCGCGGCGGGATGGCCACCGTGCATAGTCCCGGGGCGGGCACGAGGCCCGCGGGGAGGGGATCCGACACGTGAGGACTTCGCGGGTGAAAGCCGGCGGGACATCCGACCCGGCATCGGACGGCCCGGCATCGGACGGCCCGGCATCGGACGGCCCCGTCACGACAGCGGGACCGACCACGCCGGGCCGCCCCGGGGAGTCGGGGCTCGTGACACGCGGACTGCTGCCCGAGCCGGGCCCCCGGCGGACACTCGCGGCGGCGACCTTCATCAGCTCGATCGGCAACGGACTCTTCATGACCGCCGCCGCGCTCTTCTTCACCCGCTCGGTCGGACTGTCGGTGGCGCAGGTCGGCCTGGGCATGGGAGTGGCGGCCCTCGTCGGCCTGGCGGCCGGGGTACCGGTGGGGCGGGTGGCCGACCTGCGCGGGCCCCGCGAGACGTATCTGGTGATCCAGCTGGTGCAGGCCGTGGCGATGGCGGTGCTGGTGCTGGTGCACTCGTTCGGCGTGTTCGTGCTGGTCATCACCGTCACCCAGCTCGCCTCCTCGGCCGGCGCCGCCGCCCGGGGGCCGCTGACGCGCGGACTCGCCGGGGCCGAGCCGACGAAGTACCGGTCCTACCTGCGGGCCGTGGCCAATCTGGCCGGGGCCTGCGGTGGAGTCATGGCCGGGGTGGTGGTGCAGCTGGACACCCGGGGCGCGTACCTGGCGCTGGTGCTGGCCAACGCCCTGAGCTTCCTGCTCTGCGCGGCCCTCGTGGGCAGTCTGCCGTACCAGTCACCGTCCCGGCAGCCCGAGTCCGGGGCGGGTACCTCGCCCACGAGTCGCTGGGAGGTGCTGAAGGACCGTCCGTTCGTGGTGGTCACCGCGCTGGACTCGGTCCTCTCGCTCCAGGGACACGTCCTGGTGTTCGCGCTGCCCCTGTGGATCGTCGGGCACAGCGCGGCCCCGCAGTGGCTGGTCGGCGGGTGCGCGGTGATCAACACCCTGATCGTGGTGGTGTTCCAGGTACGGGCGAGCCGGTCGGTCGTCGACACCGCCTCGGCGGGGCGGGTCGCGGCCCGTTCCGGAGTGGCGTTCCTGCTCGGCATGGCAGCGGTGGCGCTCGCGGCGGGGGCCCCGGCATGGCTCGCCACCGCCCTGATCGTCGTAGGCGTCGTCGTGCACACGATCGGCGAACTGTGGCACACCGCAGCCTCGTTCGAGCTGAGCTTCCGACTGGCTCCGGCCCACGCCCAGGGGCAGTACTCCGGACTCGGCGCCACCGGCACCGGCCTGGCGAGCTCCCTCGCGCCGTCCGTCCTGGGCCTGTTCTGCATCGCCTGGGGCGTTCCCGGCTGGCTGGCACTCGGCGGCGTCTTCGTCCTCGCCGGACTGGCGATGCCGTACGCGGCCCGGTGGGCCTGTCGAGATCACCATTCTCATACCGGTAAAGTTAGACCGGTATAGTTATTGGACACACGGGAGAGACTCCATGATCGAGATCCTGAACTCCGCGCGGCTGGAACGGGCGAGAGAAACCGGCGCCCTGGTCGGAGACATCCTGCACACGCTGAAGCAGCGCAGCACGGTCGGGACGAACCTGCTGCAGATCGACCGGTGGACCAAAGAGATGATCACCGAGGCGGGAGCGCAGTCCTGCTACGTCGACTACGCGCCCTCCTTCGGACGCGGCCCGTTCGGGCACTACATCTGCACGGCCGTCAACGACGCGGTGCTCCACGGGCGGCCTCACGACTACACGCTGGCGGACGGGGACCTGCTGACGCTCGACCTCGCCGTAGCCAAGGGCGGGGTGGCCGCGGACTCCGCGATCAGCTTCCTGGTGGGCAAGGCCAGGCCGGCGGAGAGCGTGGCGATGATCGAGACGACCGAACGCGCGCTCGCCGCCGGCATCGCCGCCGCCAAGCCCGGGGCGCGTGTCGGCGACCTCTCCCACGCCATCGGCACGGTCCTCGGCGCGGCGGGCTACCCGATCAACATGGAGTTCGGAGGGCACGGCATCGGCTCGACCATGCACCAGGACCCGCACGTCGCGAACAACGGGCGGCCCGGCCGCGGATACACACTGCGCCCCGGACTGCTGCTCGCGCTGGAGCCCTGGATCATGGCCGACACCGCCACACTCGTCACCGACGCCGACGGCTGGACGCTGCGCAGCGCCACGGGCTGCCGGACCGCGCACAGCGAGCACACCATCGCCATCACCGAGGACGGAGCCGAAATCCTCACTCTGCCCACGCACGCACGACCGTAGGCCGTACGCCGGCGGGGGGACACGCGCCCCGCACTCCCCGCCCCTCGTGCGCCCCCCAGTGCGCCACCGGCCGCGATTCGCCGTGCGCCGCCCCGGGCAGCATCTCCTGACACCCGCCCCGCACCACCGGCAGCCGCCGGTGCCGACCGGCATCCGCCGGCCACCCGGGGCCCACCGCCCGGGACCGTCCACCACGCACGGATCCCGCCCGGGGGGCCCGCCCCGACTACCTCGTGAGGTTGCCTCCGTATGACCGTGATCGTCGGGCTCGTCCACAAGAACCGTGTCCACCTCGGCGGCGACTCGGCCGGTGTCGCCGGTCTCTCGATCACCGTCCGCCGGGACCTCAAGGTGTTCCGGAACGGCCCCTACGTGATGGGGTTCACCACGTCGTTCCGCATGGGGCAGCTCCTGCGGTACGCGTTCGAGGTGCCGCATCCGAGCGGGGACCTGGACCGGTTCATGGTCACCAAGTTCATCGACGCGCTGCGCTCCTGCCTCAAGGACGGCGGCTGGGCACGCAAGGAGTCCGAGCAGGAGCAGGCGGGCACGTTCCTCGTCGGCATAGCCGGACGGCTCTACACCATCCACTCGGACTACCAGGTCGGCGAGCCCTCCGACCAGTACGCGGCGGTCGGCTGCGGGGACGACATCGCCCTGGGCGCGCTCCACGCCACCGGCGCGCTCGACCTGAAACCTCGGGAGCGCATCACCGCGGCGCTCCAGGCGGCGGCCCATCACAGCGCCGGTGTCGTCGGCCCGTTCTCGTACGCGACGACGCCGAAGGGGGAGTGAACAGGGCGCGTCTGCCCGCTCGTTCATCCCTCTGCGGCTTCTCCGTCCACGGCAGAGCCGTCCACCATCGCCCCGTCCACCATCGCCCCGTCCGCAACCGCGCCGCCCCGTCCGGTCGCGCCGGTCATGCCCGTGGCGCTCGTCGTGCCGGTCGTCGTGCCGGTCGTTCTGGACCGGGCGGGCGGGAGGTTGATGTCGGCCGTGCGCAGGGCCCGTTGGAGCGGGCTCCGGCCGGGAGGGAGCTCCAGATCGATGTCCGCGATGAGCAGCCGGCCGTCGGCGAGGCGCGAAGTCTTGGTCCTTTTGGGCGGGTTGCCCTGACCACTCTCGTGTCTCTGGTCGCTCTCGCGCTTCTGGTTGCTCTGCCGGGCCGGGCCGGACCGCTCGGGCCGCTTCGGCTGCTCGGGCCGTTCGGGGCGCTCGGGTTGCTTCGGTTGAGGGGCCATGTCTCCTCTTCGGCGGCGAGGGCTCTGTGGATGCCCCGCAGAGGAATTCTCGCGCGAACCCGACCCGGAAAAGGGAGTGTTCGAGCACTTCAGGCCGTACTGGGCCGCACTGTCAGGCACGGTGTCAGTAACACCGTGACGGCGCTGTCAGTGGTCCCCCTTAGGGTCTGCGGCATGGCGACGCTTCCGAACCCCCTTCCGTCCCTGGCCTCCCATGGGCTGGATCTGCCGTCCGGTTCTCTCGTGGACACCACCGTCGACGGCCCCTGGCACGAACCCCTGTTCTGGTACGCGAACACGGCGGCGACCCCGGGCGGCTTCGCGGCCCTGCGCGCCATCGGCCGACCGGTCGGGCTACTGCCCGTGCTGATCGACGAGGGCCCGCGCCAGGAGCCGCCGGGGGCCTGGGACCTCGATCCCGGAAACGTCTCGTACCCGGGGGACCACGACGCCGAGGAGGTGCTCCTCAGCCTCTCCGAGCCGTACGCCGCCGACGAACTCGCCGACAGCACCGGCGAATCCGAGGACCCCTCCAGCGGGAGCACCACGTCCGCCGAAGCTCCCGAGTGGCCCGGCCCGGCCCCGTCCCCGGCCGGCGCAGGCCCCGACGACCCCGACCAACTGGCCGCCGATCTGGCCGACATGCTCAGCAGTCTCCACCTGGACGGCGACGGCACCGGCCTGCGCCCGGCGCTCGTACCCGCGCGGCGCAGCGCGGACATCCCCGCCGCCATCGGCTGGACGGGCCCGGTCAACCACGAGGACGACGTCGCCCGCCTCTGCGCGGTGCTCCGCTCCTGGGAGGACCGGTTCGACATCCGGGTCGTGGCACTGGGCTTCGACACCCTGACCGTGTCGGTCGGCCGCCCGCCGACCACGCTCCCCGAGGCCCGGGCGCTCGCCGCCGAGCACTACGCCTTCTGCCCGGACAACATCGACCAGAACCCGCCGTACGACCTCGACGCGTACGCCGAGAAGCACCTGCTGGACCGCGAGTCCTGGTCCTTCTGGTGGGACTGACCGCCCGGACCTGACGCCCGGACCTGATCCGTCGGGCGAGTCCGCCCCCGCACGCGCGGTCCGGCTTCCACGAGGGGAGAAGCCGGGCCGCGCCACCTCCGTCCCCTCCCCTGCAAGGCGGCGAACACGCCACGGGGAACCACGGCTCGTCCTTCCTCCGCCGCCCCCGTGCCCGTTGAGCGAGGCCGGTGGGGCGGCCCGGTCGGCGACCCCCTGGAGCGGTCCGATGCGTGGAACATCGCGTCCGGGGAAACGCATATCCCATGAACCGGACGGAAAAGCTGATCACGGAGTACGGAACGCTGCCCCAGGAGAGCGACCGCAGGCGGGAAATCGTCTACGACCTCGGCGGCATGCTCTCCGCCGAGCCGGACCATCCGGGCATCCTGTCGTTCCTCATCGAGGTCGTCGCCGACCAGGAGGCGTACGACCTCGCGCGCGTCGAGGCGACGAAGCCGCTGCGGCTCTGGCCGCCGTCCGACCCGGAGACCTGGCGCCTCGCGGGTGCCGTCCTGGTCACGGCCGTCGAACACCCGGACGAGGACCTGGTCCGGCAGTACGCGGTGATGGCGCTGGGCTCGTACGCCGACGACTCCGTCGTCCACGCGGCGCTGGCCGAAGCCGTCCTGCGCGACCCCGACCCGCTCGTACGGGACAACGCCCTCGCCGCCCTCAGCGAGGCCGGGCCGAGCGAGGGCCGGGCCGAGGTGCTCCGCCTGCTGTCCGCCGACGCCCACCTCGGCCACGAGGCCGCCCGCATCCTCGCGGGCTGGGAGCCGGAGGCCGCCGGGTAGGACCTGCCCCGGCCCCACCCTCGGGGATCAGCTCAGCTCTCGTCGGTGCTCGGCGGCGCTCGTCAGGCCCTCGTCAGGCCCTCATCAGCCCTCGTCAGCTCTCCAGGCGGACCGGCATCAGCAGGGAGAAGGTGTCGTCGGTGTCGGTCCGGCGGATCGCGAGGGGAGCCGTAGGGGCACCGACCTCCACGATCAGCTGGTCCCGGGAACCGGCGGCAAGGGCCTCCAGGAGGAACGCGCGGTTGACGGCGATACGACTCCCGCCACCGTCACCGTCCTCGCACACGCTCACCCCGCCGTCCGCCGTCACCTCCAGCACGCTGAGGTCGTAGGAGACGCCGTCCTGCTCCCGCGCCTCGTCCGGACGTACCGGCCCCGCCTCCACCGCCTCCCGGAATGCCGCGACGTCGACGAGGACCCGACGCCCGGCCGGCAGGCGGACGAGCCGACGGTAGTCGGGGAAGCCCTGATCGACGCACTGACCGGCCGCCTGCCGGTCCCCCGCCTCCAGGATCACGCGGTCACCGTCCACGACGAGCCGGACGGACGCGTCGTCGCCCAGCAGCGCCCGCATCGCGTCGACGAGCGGGGACGGTACGACGGCCTGCACACGGGCCCCGTCGTGTCCGGTGGCACCGGCTCGCGCGACAGCCATCCGGTACCGGTCGGTGGCCACGACGTGGAGCGCATCGCCCTCGATGTCGAACAGGACACCGCCGAGCATCGGCAGCTCCGGATCGGTTCCGGCGGCGAAACGGACCGCGTCCAACGCCGCGGCCAGCTCGGGCGCGGAGACGGAGACGGTCAGCCGGACGGGGTCGGTGCGGAGCACGGTCATGGGATTCTCCCTGCGGTCGAGTACAGCTCGGAGCGTGGAGAACTCGGTGCGGGCATCGGACAACCCCACTTCGAGACGGCGCAGATGCGCCTCCAGCAGCTTCCGCACCAGGTCGGTGTCCGCGCCGGACCAGCCCGCCAGCACCAGCCGGATGTCCGCCAACGGCATGCCCGCCCGGCGCAGCCGTGCGAGCAGCCGGGACTCCTCCAGTTGCTCGGGGCCGTACCAGCGGTAGCCGCTGACCGGATCCACCCAGGCCGGGACCAGCACCCCGGCACCGTCGTAGAACCGCAGAGCACTCACGCTCAGCCCGCTCTCCCGGGCCATCTCACCAATGCTGCGCATCTCGCTCTCCACGTCCCGAACTCTGGGCCCTCCACCAGGTCGAGGGTCAACGGCTCGTCGTCCCCGGCGTTCAGGAACCGGCGGCCGGCACCCCGGCCGGGACGGGACCGGACGGACCGAGCTCCTCACCCGCCACGAAGGGCGCGTACCCGACCGGGACCTCACACACCTCCAGATCCGAGAAGAGGAGGGTCAGATCGTGCGCGTTCGTCTCCATGCGGACCTCGTGGAAGTCGATCCCGACGGCCTCCGTCCAGCGGCGGGTGGCGTCCGACCCGGGGCGGAGCCGGATGTCGTACAGCTCGTGGAACTTCACGCCCCACACGTACCCGCCGAGGGCGGGGTCGGCAGTGTCGAGGTCGAGCAGACGATCGTCCAGAGAGGCCCGCCAGGTCTCCGCGGACTGGAACGTCTCGCACCGGGCCTCTACGCAGTACCGGAAGAGGTACCGCTGAAAGGTCGGTGTCCCGACGTGCGGGCCTCCGGGGCCCACGTCGAAGACGACCTCGTAGTCGCGCATGTAGTTCGTGTATCCGTGGTGCACGACGAGCTGATCGACGTCCGCGTTCAGCCGGTCCAGAAGGGCGGGGTCCATGCCCTTCTTCTACCTCAGCGGCCGGCTCCCCGGCCCTCGGGATACAGGGGTGCCCGGCGTCGTGGGCCGGAGACCGCCCGGCCTCCGGCCCACGAGGTCACCTGCCGACCGGGGCGGCACCGGTCGCCGCCATGGACAACTCCCAGAGCCGTGCCGCCGCTTCGGGATCGACGGCGTACGGGCGGACACCGCCGTCGTCCAGGGAGTCCGAGGTCCGGGCGTGCGCGACGTCACAGTCTTCGAGGTAGAGCCCGCCCCTGCCTTCGAGGTGCGGGGACGTGGCGGCCCACAGTCCGGTGGCGGCGCCCTGCGAGGGGGTCTTGAAGTCGGCTCCCACGACGTTCCCCTGCTCGTCCACCCAACCGCGGACGATCTGCTCCTGGAGCGTCATCTCCCGCTGCAACCCGGTGATGATCTTTCCGGGGTGGAGTGCGAACGCCCGGACCCCGTCGTCGCGTCCGAGGGTGTCGAGGTGTACGGCGAACAGCACGTTGGCGGTCTTCGACTGGCCGTAGGCCAGCCACTTGTCGTACCCGGTACGGAAGTGCGGGTCGTCCCGGCGGAAGTCGGTCAGGGCGTGCCCGCCGGAACTGTTGACGACGACGCGCGCGCCACCGGCGGCGGCGAGAAGCGGGTAGAGCTCGCAGGCGAGAGCGAAGTGCCCGAAGTGGTTGGCGGCCAACTGCACCTCCCAGCCCGGCCCGACGCGCCGTTCGGGGGTGGCCATGACGCCGGCCACCGCCATCAGGAGGTCGAGCCGGGTCAGGGAAGCGGTGATGTGCGCGGCGGCCTCCCGCACGCTGTCGAGGTCCGTCAGGTCCATGGGGACGACCTCGCATCCCTTCACGTCGTCGAGGGCGGCAGCGGCGATACCGGGCCGGCGCGCGGGAACGATCACCCGGGCCCCGGCGCCCGCGAGAGCCCGGGTGGTCTCCAGGCCGAGCCCGGAGTAGCCCCCGGTCACGACGGCGGTCCTACCAGAGAGATCGACACCGGCCATGACGTCCTCGGCGGTGCTTGCGGCGGAGAAGGGCGAACCGAGCGGCTGCTGGTCTTGGATGGTCATACCGAGGACGCTACGAGCTGGAGCGGGGTCTAGATCAAGCCCAGAACCCGATACAGGCCCCCACGAAGCCACGTAAACGATCTCCGGTGTCGGCGATGGGCCTCGATGCGGGGGCCCGGCACGCCGGGGCGGTGGCGGTGCGGCGCGGTGCTCGTGACGGCGGATCGGCGGATCGGCGGAGGCGGCAGTGGAGCGGGTGGCGGCTGGGTACGCTCGGGGTGCACAGCGGGGGCGGTTGCCCTTCTGTGCGGGCGCGACGTGACGGGTCGCGATGTGCCCCCTGGAACCCGGAAGGCGAAATTCAACTTATGCCGGACTCGGCGAAGTTGGCCTCCAGCGGCCTTCCGGCGGCGTAACGCCCCAGGTCAGGAAGGGTGCTCCCCGCGCGGGCGGGGATGGTCCCATGGCGGAGCAGGCCGAGTACGGGCTCTCCGGGTGCTCCCCGCGCGTGCGGGGCATGGCCCTAGGCGCGGGGGCCCGGATCTCCGGACCCTCGTGTGCTCCCCGCGCGTGCGGGGATGGCCCCTACCTCCAGCTCGTGGAAGTCGAGCAGCCCCCCTGGGACGAAGAGCTGGAGGATCATGCGTGACTGCCACCGGAAAGATGACGGCGTTCACCACGCCATGCCCGCCGTCGCTCGGCCGCACAACCTCGCCCCCGCCGGGTGGCGGAGAACCGGGCCGGCCGACCAACACACCGTAGATCGCTTGCAGGGCAACCCCTAGGGTGCGGGGATGACGTCTTCCGAGACCCGCACCGAGCAACTGAGCATCGGCGAGGTGGCCGAGCGGACCGGTCTCAGCGTGCACGCGCTGCGCCTGTACGAGCGCGAGGGCCTGCTGATCGCACCGGTCCGGCGGAACACGGGCGGCCGGCGCCGCTATACCACCGCGGACCTGGAATGGCTGCTGATCTGCGTGAGACTGCGGGAGTCGGGGATGCCGCTCGCCGAACTCAAGCGGTTCGCCGAGCTCGTACAGGACGGGCCGGGCAACGAAGCGGACCGCCTCCAGCTCCTCAACGCCCATCAGAAGCGCGTCGAGGCCCGGATCCGGGAGCTGGAGGAGTGCCATTCCGTCATCGCCTGGAAGGTCGGCGTCTACTCCGAACATCTCGCCCGCGGCGCCGCCGGCGGACTCTGGGACCCTCAAGGCTGACGGGACCCGCAGCGCTGACGGGCCCGTCTCGACCCGGCCCGAGGTCCAGTGAACGGGTCAGGTGGAGACGGTCGCGTCCAACTCCCCCACCCGGGCGACCTCGTGCCACCCGCCGTCCCGCCCGCCCCCGCACCACCACGCCGGTGGGCCCGACAGGTCGGCCTCGTCCGGGCGCTCGCCGCCGGCGCTCTCCGGGGGATAGGTGTGCATGCCGGTCCCGTGGGCGGGGCAGACGGGCCAGACCCGCCAGAGGAGTTCCATGACGGTCTCCTGCGCCGCCTCCGCGACCACCGCCAGAAAGGTGTCCGGGTCGTCCGGCTCCGGCGGGTAACCATCGTCCAGGTCCCACGGGTTGACCGGGTTGCCCTGCCAACTGCCGTCCGGCATCGCCACGTAGACCTGTTCGCCGCCGGCGGAGGCCGGGGACGGCGGCTCGTCCGAGGGGACGCTCATCAGTACCAGCGGTTCCTGGCCCGGCAGGGTCGCCCGCACGTCGCGGTTGACCACCGCGAGCGCCGCCTCCAGCTCCGGCCACCGGCCGGGCTCGGCCCGCACCGGATCAGGGGGACACCACTCGCGACCGGGACCGGGACCGATGGCGGAGTACGAGAAGTGGTTCACCGGCCGAATGTCCCAAGACCCCGGGCGCGAACGCCACCCCTCCGCACCCGGCCCCGACACACTGCGCACCGCACACCGCACCGCGAACTACACCGAGCGCCCGCCCAGTCGCTGCGCGACCTCGGTCGCCCAGTAGGTCAGGATCATCTGCGCGCCCGCGCGCCGGATGCCCGTCAGGCTCTCCATGATCGCCGCGTCGCGGTCGATCCAGCCCCGCTCGGCGGCGGCCTCGATCAT
The DNA here is from genome assembly GCF_053592415.1 of Streptomyces sp. NPDC002690. NCBI lineage: Bacteria > Bacillati > Actinomycetota > Actinomycetes > Kitasatosporales > Streptomycetaceae > Streptomyces > Streptomyces sp. NPDC002690. The sequence goes on from NZ_JBSFVR010000002.1 coordinate 64,132, forward strand.
CGCGTACTCGCCGCTGATCTGGTACGCCGCGACCGGCACGTTCACGGAGTCGGCGACCTTGGCGAGGATGTCGAGGTACGGGCCGGCCGGCTTGACCATGACCATGTCGGCGCCCTCTTCGAGGTCGAGCGCCAACTCGCGCAGGGACTCGCGGATGTTCGCCGAGTCCTGCTGGTAGGTCTTGCGGTCGCCCCGCAGCGAGGAGCCGACGGCCTCCCGGAAGGGGCCGTAGAAGGCGGAGGAGTACTTCGCGGTGTACGCGAGGATCGACACGTCCTCGTGCCCGGTCTGGTCCAAGGCGTCCCGGATCACGCCGATCTGACCGTCCATCATGCCGCTGGGACCGACCGTGTGGGCGCCCGCGTCGGCCTGGACCTGGGCCATCTCCGCGTACCGCTCCAGGGTCGCGTCGTTGTCGACGCGGCCGTCCTCGGTCAGTACACCGCAGTGGCCGTGGTCGGTGTACTCGTCCAGGCAGAGGTCCGACATGACGACGAGGTCGTCGCCGACCTCCTCGCGCACCGCGCGCAGGCCCTGCTGGAGGATGCCGTCCGGGTCCGTCCCCGCCGTGCCCCGGGCGTCCTTCTTCTCGTCGGTCGGTACGCCGAAGAGCATGATCCCGGAGACCCCGGCCGCCACCGCGTCGGCGGCGGCCTTCCGCAGGGTGTCCAGGGTGTGCTGCCGCACGCCCGGCATCGACGAGATCTCCACCGGGGCGTCGATGCCCTCGCGGACGAACGCGGGCAGGATCAGGTTCGCGGGGTGGAGGCGGGTCTCGGCGACCATCCGTCGCATCGTCGGGGTCGTCCGCAGCCGCCGGGGGCGGGAGCCGGGGAAGTTTCCGTACGCAGTCATCCTTTGACCATAGACCCGCCCACACCGGGCTCTTACCGACACCCCTGCCGGAAAACCCGGGCCGCTCCCCCGCCTGCGGAAATGGCCCGGCAGCCCCCGAGGGGAGCCGCCGGGCCCGTACGTCCGTCGCCGACCGGTCAGGTCGTCGTACGCCTCCGCCGCGCGCCCGGGCGCCGCTCGCTCGGGCGGGTCACCGGGTCGCCGGCCTCCTTGGCCGCGTCCCGGCGCCGCGCGCCGAACTCCGCCAGCGCCTCCGCCAGCTTGTGCACCGAGGGCTCCGGCGCGAGGACGTCGACCCGCAGGCCGTGCTCCTCGGCGGTCTTCGCGGTGGCCGGGCCGATGCAGGCGATGACCGTCACGTTGTGCGGCTTGCCCGCGATGCCGACCAGGTTGCGGACGGTCGAGGACGAGGTGAAGAGCACCGCGTCGAAACCGCCGCCCTTGATCGCCTCCCGGGTGTCCGCCGGCGGCGGCGACGCGCGGACCGTGCGGTACGCGGTGACGTCGTCCACCTCCCAGCCCAGGTCGATCAGGCCCGCCACCAGGGTCTCGGTGGCGATGTCGGCGCGCGGCAGGAAGACACGGTCGATCGGGTCGAAGACCGGGTCGTACGGCGGCCAGTCCTCCAGGAGACCCGCGGCGGACTGCTCGCCCGAGGGCACCAGGTCCGGCTTCACACCGAAATCGACCAGCGAGGCGGCGGTCTGCTCGCCCACGGCCGCGACCTTGATCCCGGCGAAGGCACGGGCGTCGAGCCCGTACTCCTCGAACTTCTCCCGTACGGCCTTCACCGCGTTCACCGAGGTGAACGCGATCCACTCGTACCGGCCGGTGACCAGGCCCTTGACCGCGCGCTCCATCTGCTGGGGCGTACGCGGCGGCTCGACCGCGATCGTCGGCACCTCGTGCGGCACCGCGCCGTAGGAACGCAGCTGGTCCGAGAGCGAGGCCGCCTGCTCCTTCGTCCGCGGGACGAGCACCTTCCAGCCGAAGAGCTGCTTGGACTCGAACCACGCGAGCTGGTCGCGCTGGGCGGCGGACGTACGGTCCCCGACCACGGCTATGACCGGCTGGTGCCCGTCCGGCGAGGGGAGCACCTTCGTCTGCTTGAAGAGCTGCGCGATGGTGCCCAGCGTCGCCGTCCACGTCCGCTGACGCGTGGTGGTGCCGGCGACCGTGACGGTCAGCGGGGTGTCGGGCTTGCGGCCCGCCGAGACCAGCTCACCCGCGGCCGCCGCGACGGAGTCCAGGGTGGTCGAGACGACGGCGGTCGAATCGCTCGCGCCGACCTCGCTCCAGCAGCGGTCGGTCGCGGTACGGGCGTCCACGAAGCGCACGTCCGTACCCTGCGCGTCACGCAGCGGCACACCGGCGTACGCGGGCACGCCGACGACGTTCGCGACACCCGGGACGACCTCGAAGGGCACCCCGGCGGCGGCGCACGCGAGCATCTCCGCCCCCGCGCCACCGTCCAGACCCGGGTCACCGGCGACAGCACGGACGACCCGCCTGCCGCCCTTCGCGGCCTCCATGACAATATTGGCCGCGTCCCTGAGTACAGGCACTCCGGCGGCTGTTGACGCGGAGTCAACAACGGTCAGCTCAGGGGTGCTCACGCCTGCCCGCGCATGTGTGCGCACGACGTCGAGCACCTCGGGCTCTGCGACAAGAACGTCCGCGCTCGCGAGCGCCTCGACGGCGCGCAGCGTCAGCAGACCCGGATCGCCGGGACCGGCGCCGAGGAAGGTGACGTGTCCCTGTGCGGACAGCAGCGGAAAGTCGGACACGGCGGGGCCGGTGGGGCTCAAAGTGCTCGCTCCCCCATAAGACCGGCCGCACCCTTGGCGAGCATCTCCGACGCGAGTTCGCGACCGAGGGCCGCCGCGTCGTCCTGCGACGTGGGAACGGGACCGGTAGTGGACAGCTGCACCAGCGAGGCACCGTCGGTGGAACCGACGACACCGCGCAGGCGCAGTTCGTTGACAGCCTGACCGTCGACCAGGAGGTCGGCCAACGCACCCACGGGTGCGGAGCAGCCGGCCTCCAGGGCGGCGAGCAGGGATCGCTCCGCGGTGACGGCGACCCGGGTGTACGGGTCGTCGAGCTCCGCGAGCGCGGCGGCGAGGTCGACGCTCGAAGCGGCGCACTCGATCGCCAGTGCTCCCTGACCGGGAGCGGGCAGGACGGTGTCGGGCGACAGGAAGTCGGTCACCTCGTCCGTCCGTCCGAGACGGCTGAGACCGGCGGCGGCGAGAACCACCGCGTCCAGCTCACCGTCACGTACGAATCCGATGCGCGTATCCACGTTGCCGCGGATCGGCACGGTCTCTATGGAGAGGCCGTGCGACCGGGCGTACGCGTTCAGCTGCGCCATGCGGCGCGGCGAACCCGTACCCACCCGGGCGCCGGGCGGCAGCTCCTCGAAGGTCAGCCCGTCGCGTGCCACCAGCACGTCGCGCGGGTCCTCGCGGAGCGGCACGGCGGCCAGCACCAGGCCCTCGGGCTGCGCGGTCGGCAGGTCCTTGAGGCTGTGGACCGCGAAGTCCACCTCGCCCCGCAGCAGCGCTTCGCGCAGCGCGGCGACGAACACGCCGGTGCCGCCGATCTGCGCCAGGTCCTCGCGGGAGACGTCGCCGTACGTGGTGATCTCCACCAGTTCGACGGCGCGCCCGGTCACCTCGCTGACCGCCTCGGCGACCAGGCCCGACTGGGCCATGGCGAGTTTGCTGCGCCGGGTGCCGAGCCGCAGAGGCGTGTTGTCGGTCCCACCCTGGGGTGAGCTGTCGGTCATGACCGCCCTCTATTCGGGTCGTTCAGGTCTGCCCGGGAGACGGCGGCCACCGTCTGCGGGTCGAGGTCGAAGAGTTCTCGCAGCGCGTCCGCGTACCCGGCGCCGCCGGGCTCGCTCGCCAGCTGCTTGACCCGCACGGTCGGCGCGTGCAGGAGCTTGTCGACGACACGGCGCACGGTCTGCGTGATCTCCGCGCGCTGTTTCTCGTCGAGGTCGGGCAGCCGCCCGTCGAGCCGGGCGATCTCGCCGGCCACCACGTCGGCTGCCATCGTGCGCAGGGCGACGACGGTCGGGGTGATGTGCGCGGCGCGCTGGGCGGCACCGAAGGCGGCCACCTCGTCGGAGACGATGCCCCGCACCCGGTCGACGTCGGCGGCCATCGGGGCGTCCGCGGACGCCTCGGCGAGCGACTCGATGTCGACGAGGCGTACGCCGTCGATGCGGTGCGCCCCGCCGTCCACGTCCCTCGGCATCGCGAGGTCGAGGATCGCGAGCCGCACGGGTCCGTTGTTCTGCGCGGGGATGGCGCGGCGCGGCGCGGTCGCCCGCGCGGCCGTGCCCGTACCCGTGCCCGGGGCGTCGTAGCCCTCGGGAGCGGACGAGCCGTTCTCCACCCAGGCGGCGTGCTGGTCCAGCGCGTCCACGGCGGCAGCGGAACCGGCCTTCGCGGCGGGCACGGCCGTGGCGTCGTACTCCGCGCCGACGGCCTTCGCGATCGCCCCGGCGGTCAGCACGAGACCGGTCGAACCGGTACAGGACACCACGATGTCGGCACGTGTCAGCTCGTCCGTGACGGTGCTCATCTCCACGGCACGGGCGCGCAGTTCCGGTCCGGACGCCTGGCCGAGGATCTCCACGAGCCGGTCGGCGCGGGCCCGGGTCCGGTTGGCGACGACGATCTCGCCGACCCCGGTACGGGCCAGCGTCGCGGCGGCCAGCGAGGACATCGAACCGGCCCCGATGACCAGGGCGCGCTTGCCCCTGGCCCAGACGTCGACGTCCTGTCCGGCGGCGAGCTGCTCCAGGCCGAAGGTGACCAGCGACTGTCCGGCACGGTCGATCCCGGTCTCGCTGTGGGCACGCTTGCCGACCCGCAGGGCCTGCTGGAAGAGGTCGTTCAGCAGCCGCCCCGCCGTGTGGAGCTCCTGCCCCAGGGCGAGCGCGTCCTTGATCTGGCCGAGGATCTGCCCCTCGCCGACGACCATCGAGTCCAGCCCGCAGGCCACCGACAGGAGGTGGTGGACGGCACGGTCCTCGTAGTGCACGTAGAGATGGGGAGTCAGCTCGTCCAGCCCGACCTGGCTGTGCTGTGCCAGCAGGGTCGACAGCTCGGCCACGCCCGCGTGGAACTTGTCCACGTCGGCGTAGAGCTCGATGCGGTTGCAGGTGGCCAGCACGGTGGCCTCGGCCGCGGGTTCCGCGGCGAGGGTGTCCTGCAACAGCTTGACCTGGGCGTCCTGGGCGAGCGAGGCCCGCTCCAGCACGGAGACGGGGGCGCTGCGGTGACTCAGTCCGACGACGAGAAGGCTCATGCCGGCATCACGGCGGGCATGTCCCCGTCGGGTCCCTTCCGGTTCACGGGGGTCGCGCGCATCGGCGGCGCGGCCTCGTCGGTCTCGTCCGCGGTGCCGTCCTCGCCGGCCTTGCGCTGCTCGTGGAACGCGAGGATCTGGAGCTCGATGGAGAGGTCGACCTTGCGCACGTCGACGCCCTCGGGGACGGAGAGGACGGTCGGCGCGAAGTTCAGGATCGAGGTGACACCGGCGGCCACGAGACGGTCGCAGACCTGCTGGGCCGCGCCGGGCGGGGTGGTGATCACGCCGATGGACACACCGTTGTCGGTGAGGATGCGGTCCATGTCGTCGGTGTGCTGGACGGGAATCCCGGCGACCGGCGTACCGGCCATCGCGGGGTCCGCGTCGATCAGCGCGGCGACCCGGAAGCCGCGGGAGGCGAACCCGCCGTAGTTGGCGAGGGCGGCCCCGAGGTTACCGATGCCGACGATGGCGACCGGCCAGTCCTGGGTGAGGCCGAGCTCACGGGAGATCTGGTAGACGAGGTACTCGACGTCGTAGCCGACGCCCCGGGTGCCGTAGGAACCCAGGTAGCTGAAGTCCTTGCGGAGCTTCGCGGAATTGACCCCCGCGGCCGTGGCGAGTTCCTCGGACGAGACCGTCGGTACGGAACGCTCGGACAGCGCGGTCAGTGCGCGCAGATACAGGGGGAGTCGGGCGACAGTGGCCTCGGGAATTCCTCGGCTTCGGGTCGCCGGTCGGTGAGTTCGGCCAGTTGCCACGGTGCTCCTGCGGGATGAGCGGGGCTGTAGGCGGCCGTATGTCCCAAGACCGCCCCGTCGAATGCAGGCTATGTCTTTGTGAACACGTGCACAAAGATTGTGTCCGTTTTGTCCGGTCAAAGTGACCGGGGTCACGCGGATTCGCCGCCGGATCCCGGAACCACGGATCGCATCAACCCGTTGCGGGTTCGAAGGGGGCAAAACCGAACACACTCCTCATGACCACGCCCCCGAGACCACCCAAAACGCCCATGATGGTACGCGAAAAACGTTGACTCAGGCACCCAGTGCCGCACCCGGCCATGCGCACCACCGGGGCCGCGGGAATCGTCAGGCGCCCAGCGCCGTACGCAGCCGCTTCGGGTCGACTCGCCAGAAGGTGTGCTGATCCCCGTCGATCAGCACCACCGGGATCTGCTCCCAGTACTGCGCGTACAACGCCTCGTCCTGGGTGATGTCCTTCTCCTCCACCACCGAGCCGGTCTCCGCGCACACCGCCTCCACCACCGCCCTCGCGTCCTCGCAGAGGTGACATCCGGGCTTCCCGAGGAGCGTGACGACCCGGTCGGCGGGCTTCTTCTTCGTACGACGCAACAGGGCACTCATGCCCCCATTCTCCGCCCGCCGCGCCCGGCTCCGGCACCCCGCCGCGCGCCGGGCCCCGCGGGGCCCGGCGTGTCCGGCCGACGAGCCGGCCCCGGAGAGTTCACGCTCCCGGAACCCTGCGGGACGGGAAGTGTCCGGCGAAATGGTTATGCTCGCCGCATGGCCTCTCTTGGATGGCTCACACCTCGCAGGCGCCCCGCCACGGCACGGAGCGTGCTGGCGGGCGAGGCGGCGGCCGAGGCCGCCCGCAAGGCGACGCTGGACGGGGACGGCGACACCCTCCTCGAAGCGGAACGAGGCGCGGACGCCGCGCCCGAGGAACCCGCGTTCCCGGTGGCCGGCGACGCCCGTGCCGCCGCGTTCTTCGACCTCGACAACACCGTGATGCAGGGCGCCGCGCTCTTCCACTTCGGCCGGGGCCTCTACAAGCGGAAGTTCTTCCAGCGCCGCGAGCTGACCCGGTTCGCCTGGCAGCAGGCATGGTTCCGGCTGGCCGGCGTGGAAGACCCGGAACACATGCAGGACGCCCGCGACAGCGCCCTCTCCATCGTCAAGGGACACCGCGTCTCCGAGCTGATGTCCATCGGCGAGGAGATCTACGACGAGTACATGGCCGACCGCATCTGGCCGGGCACCCGCGCGCTGGCCCAGGCGCACCTCGACGCGGGTCAGAAGGTCTGGCTGGTCACCGCCGCCCCGGTGGAGACCGCCACGATCATCGCCCGCCGGCTCGGCCTCACGGGCGCGCTCGGCACGGTCGCCGAGTCCGTCGACGGCGTCTACACCGGGCGCCTGGTCGGCGAACCGCTGCACGGCCCCGCGAAGGCCGAGGCGGTACGCGCCCTGGCCGCGGGCGAGGGCCTGGACCTCGGGCGGTGCGCCGCGTACAGCGACTCGCACAACGACATCCCGATGCTCTCGCTGGTCGGCCACCCCTACGCGATCAACCCGGACGCCAAGCTCCGCAAGCACGCCCGCGCCCACGACTGGCGGCTGCGCGACTACCGCACCGGCCGCAAGGCGGCGCAGGTCGCCCTCCC